>NZ_CP047026.1:300000-600000 GCF_009796785.1 Polaribacter sp. L3A8 | reverse complement strand
TAAGAAAGCAGTTAATTTAGATGAAGAAGGTATTAATGTTATACAGCCAGAGTCTGCTGTAAAAATCATAACAAACATTTTTCAACCAACCAGTGTTGCCAATGGAAATGACGGTGTTATTGCAATTACCGTTTCTGGTGGAACAGGTAATACTTACAGTATAAATTGGTCTAAAAATGGTGTCCCGTTTGCTTCGGAAGAAGATTTATTTGGTTTAGAACAGGGTATCTACATGGTAACTGTTACCGACAGTACAAGAGAATGCTCTACTACAGAAACATTTATTATTGAAGATCCTGAGCCAATGTTTGTAGAAATAATAAAAGAACAAGATATTTCTTGTTCTTATCTTACTGATGGTATTTTAAAAGCAGAAGGATCAGGAGGTATTTTAGTGGATAGTGCCGATTATTCGTATGAATGGTTTAAGCAAATTGCAGGAACTTTTACAAGTATTAATCAATATTCTATAACAGCTACAGGTTTAGATGCTGGTGTTTATAAAGTAATCATTAAAGATTTTAACGAGTATTCTGCAGAAAATACTTTTACGATAACAAAACCGAATAAAATAGTTATTTCATATACAAAGCAAGATGTGTTATGTAAAGATTCTAAAGATGGTAAAATAACATTTTCAGTATCTGGAGGTTCATCAATAATAAACGAAGGAATCGAAATATATAATTACATTCTTAAGGGAAGTGATGATTTTGAAGTTGCCAATGAAATAACAATTAATAACCCAATAAATATTGAGAATTTAAAACCAGATACATATATCTTAACAGTAAAAGACGCTAATGTTTGCGAAGAAATTGTGTCTTTTAAAATATTAGAACCACAAACTAAGATAACAATAGATATCGATTTAGATAACGATGTAATAGACCCAACGGCTTATAATAGTACAGATGGGGCTATAAATAATGTTACAGTAGCTGGTGGTTCTGAAGGTTATTTATATGAATGGTTTAAAATTGAAGAAGGAATTAGAACTCCATTAGGTATTACAACAAAAGATGTTAGTGGTTTAGGTGATGGTTTTTATCAATTAACTGCTACAGATAGTAATGGATGTGCTACCAATTCTGAAATAATACAACTTATTGAACCTATTGAATTAACGGTTTCTGTACAAGTACAATCAGATATTAGATGTTTCGAAGGTACTGGTAGTTTAATAGCTTCTGCAAACGGAGGTATTGGTAATTATTCTTATCAATGGTATCAAATAGAAGAAGGTGTAGAAACTGAACTAACTGAAACAGAAGCATTTATTTCTGGGATTAATTCGGGGCTTTATAAAGTAAAAATTAGCGATGATTATATTAGTAAAACATCTGAAATTTTTACATTTATAGAACCAGTAAAAATTACTATTGCAGCACCTATACTTACACATATTAGTTGTTTTGGAGAATCTTCTGGTAAAATAGTAATAAATGTTTCTGGCGGTACTATTAATTTAAATGAAGATTATACTTATTTATGGACAAAAAGTGGTACAACAAATATTATTCCTTCAACGACCAATATCGTTGAGAATCTTTCTCCTGGTAGTTATCAAGTTAGGGTTACAGATAGCAATGGTTGTTATAAAGAATTCGAAAATATTGTAATTAATCAACCAGCAACAATTTTAAAAATTGATGCTGAAACCGTTACGAATGTCACAGAATTTCAAGCAAATGATGGGAGTATTGAAGTGGTAGTAGCTGGAGGGATACCGAATTACACTTATAAATGGACAAAAATACTTGAAGGTTTAGAAGATGAAGTGCTTGCCGCTACTGGTAATCAAATTACAGATCTTAGTAAAGGTCTTTATAAGTTAGAAGTCGTAGATAATTTAGGGAATGGTTGTAAAATAACTAAAACCTTTGAAATAGGAGAGCCTGATTTATTAACAGTAGAAATAGAGCAAACACATTTTAATTTATGTTTTGACGATAAAAATGCTACTTTAAAAGCAAAACCAACAGGAGGAAAAGAGCCGTATGAATTTATTTGGTACAAAATAGATGAACCAAGTATTTCTATTGGTACAGAGCAAATACTTGAAGAAATTATATCAGGAAGTTATGGGGTTAAGGTTACCGATCGTAATGGTGTTTCTGTTAGTAGTGATGTTACTTTAAATGTGCTTGAAAAATTAGATATTACTTCTATCCAAATAGATGTATCTTGTTATGGAGGGAATACGGGTGCTATCGATATTTCTGTAACAGGAGGTACTTTGACAGCAGGAGAATTTTATCGTTATTCATGGGATTCTGGACAAACTACAGAGGATATTTCAGGTGTATATGCAGGAGATTATACACTTACAGTAACGGATAGTAATAATTGTTTTGTAACCAAATCATTTACAATAACAGAACCAGAGAGTGCACTTTTAATAAGTGCTTCTACTATAGTTACGCCCACAGCAAACAGACTTTCTAATGGAAGTATTTCTTTAACGGTTTCAGGAGGAATTGCAGGTTATACTTACAATTGGTCAAATGGATTGGGAGAGACGCTTTCTGATACAAATGGTAATTTAGAAAACCTACCAGAAGGTATTTATACCGTTTTAATAAAAGATAATAACGGAACCGGATGTGAGATTACACAACAATTTAATTTAGAAGGTCCATCAGCTTTGTCAGTTGTTATAGAAACAACAAGTATTTTATGTTATAATGGTACAGGTCAAGTAACAGCTACTGGATCAGGTGGAGTTTTACTTCCCGGAGAAGATTATAGATACAGTTGGTTTACTATTGATGATGTTTCAATTACGTCTGGAGACAACCTAATAGCAGGTGATTATTACGTTATTGTAAAAGATAGTAATGATAATAGTGTTAGAAAAGATTTTAATTTAGCAGCTCCTTTAGAAATCATCATTACAGGAGAAACTGAAAATGTATTTTGTTATGGAGGGAATACAGGTGCTATCGATATTTCTGTAACAGGAGGTACGTTAGTATCTGGAGAATCTTATCGTTATTCATGGGATTCTGGACAAACTACAGAAGACATTTCAGGTGTATCAGCCGGAACTTATGTAGTAACCGTAACAGATAGCACAGAAGAATGTTTTGTAACCAAATCATTTACAATAACAGAACCAGAGAGTGCACTTTTAATAAGTGCTTCTACTGTAGTTACGCCCACAGCAAACGGACTTTCTAATGGAAGTATTTCTTTAACGGTTTCAGGAGGAATTGCAGGTTATACTTACAATTGGACAAATGGATTGGGAGAGACACTTTCTGATACAAATGGTAATTTAGAAAACCTACCAGAAGGTATTTATACCGTTTTAATAAAAGATAATAACGGAACCGGATGTGAAATTACACAACAATTTAATTTAGAAGGTCCATCAGCTTTATCAGTTGTTTTAGAAGAAACAAGTATTTTATGTTATAATGGTACAGGTCAAGTAACAGCAACCGGATCTGGTGGAGTTTTACTTCCTGGAGAAGATTATAGATACAGTTGGTTTACTATTGATGATGTTTCAATTACATCTGGAGATGACTTAAATGCAGGTGATTATTACGTTATTGTAAAAGATAGTAATGATAATAGTGTTAGAAAAGATTTTAATTTAGCAGCTCCTTTAGAAATCATCATTACAGGAGAAACTGAAAATGTATCTTGTTATGGAGGGAATACAGGTGCTATCGATATTTCTGTAACAGGAGGTACGTTAGCATCTGGAGAATCTTATCGTTATTCATGGGATTCAGGACAAACTACAGAAGACATTTCAGGTGTATCAGCCGGAACTTATGTAGTAACCGTAACAGATAGCACAGAAGAATGTTTTGTAACCAAATCATTTACAATAACAGAACCAGAGAGTGCACTTTTAATAAGTGCTTCTACTATAGTTACGCCCACAGCAAACGGACTTTCTAATGGAAGTATTTCTTTAACGGTTTCAGGAGGAATTGCAGGTTATACTTACAATTGGACAAATGGATTGGGAGAGACACTTTCTGATACAAATGGTAATTTAGAAAACCTACCAGAAGGTATTTATACCGTTTTAATAAAAGATAATAACGGAACCGGATGTGAAATTACACAACAATTTAATTTAGAAGGTCCATCAGCTTTATCAGTTGTTTTAGAAGAAACAAGTATTTTATGTTATAATGGTACAGGTCAAGTAACAGCAACCGGATCTGGTGGAGTTTTACTTCCTGGAGAAGATTATAGATACAGTTGGTTTACTATTGATGATGTTTCAATTACATCTGGAGATGACTTAAATGCAGGTGATTATTACGTTATTGTAAAAGATAGTAATGATAATAGTGTTAGAAAAGATTTTAATTTAGCAGCTCCTTTAGAAATCATCATTACAGGAGAAACTGAAAATGTATCTTGTTATGGAGGGAATACAGGTGCTATCGATATTTCTGTAACAGGAGGTACGTTAGCATCTGGAGAATCTTATCGTTATTCATGGGATTCAGGACAAACTACAGAAGACATTTCAGGTGTATCAGCCGGAACTTATGTAGTAACCGTAACAGATAGCACAGAAGAATGTTTTGTAACCAAATCATTTACAATAACAGAACCAGAGAGTGCACTTTTAATAAGTGCTTCTACTATAGTTACGCCCACAGCAAACGGACTTTCTAATGGAAGTATTTCTTTAACGGTTTCAGGAGGAATTGCAGGTTATACTTACAATTGGACAAATGGATTGGGAGAGACACTTTCTGATACAAATGGTAATTTAGAAAACCTACCAGAAGGTATTTATACCGTTTTAATAAAAGATAATAACGGAACCGGATGTCAGATTACACAACAATTTAATTTAGAAGGTCCATCAGCTTTATCAGTTGTTTTAGAAGAAACAAGTATTTTATGTTATAATGGTACAGGTCAAGTAACAGCAACCGGATCTGGTGGAGTTTTACTTCCTGGAGAAGATTATAGATACAGTTGGTTTACTATTGATGATGTTTCAATTACATCTGGAGATGACTTAAATGCAGGTGATTATTACGTTATTGTAAAAGATAGTAATGATAATAGTGTTAGAAAAGATTTTAATTTAGCAGCTCCTTTAGAAATCATCATTACAGGAGAAACTGAAAATGTATCTTGTTATGGAGGGAATACAGGTGCTATCGATATTTCTGTAACAGGAGGTACGTTAGCATCTGGAGAATCTTATCGTTATTCATGGGATTCAGGACAAACTACAGAAGACATTTCAGGTGTATCAGCCGGAACTTATGTAGTAACCGTAACAGATAGCACAGAAGAATGTTTTGTAACCAAATCATTTACAATAACAGAACCAACACGTTTTGATGTAGATTCTGTAAGCTTAATTAGAGCTTCTGAAGGTAATGCTGATGGTAGTATTTCTATTCAGATAATTGGAGGAGAGGCTCCATATTCTTATCAATGGTTAGATAGCGCAGGTACAGTTTTGGTAGAAACTTTTAATTCTAATGAAATCACCAACGGAATTGCCAATATATCAGAAGGAGTGTATACCATTATTATAACTGATAATACAGGATGTATTCATGAAGAAGTTTATAGTTTAACAAATCCAGGTGAATTAATAGCCTATATAGAGCAAACCGAAAACATTAGTTGTTTTGGGGATTCAAATGCAATCTTACAGGTTGTAACGACAGGAGGAGTAGGAGGAAATAGTTATATTTGGATGAATTCAGAAACCAATGAATCTCTTGGAGAAGATAGTGAAATTTTAAACAATGTTTCAGCTGGTAGTTATTATGTAATTGTAAAAAATGCCGAAAATATTCAAGAACAAAGTGCCGTTTTTGAGGTGATTGCACCAAGTGAAATACAGGTTATAAGTAGCTCTGAAAATTTAACTTGTTTTGAATCTGCAAATGGTTCTATTGGATTGACTGCTGCCGGAGGATCTGGAGTTTATCAATACAGAATAAAAGAAAACACAGGTTCATTTAGTAATTGGATTTCTTTTAATAGCACAAACACCACACTTATTAATGACCTAAATAGCGGATTGTATAAAATTCAGGTTCAAGATAATAGTGGCTGTAGTTTTAATAGTAATGGTTTAAGAGAAACTATTGAGATAGAAATTACTGAGCCAACACTTTTAGAAATTGATTCTTACACAGAAACAGCAGTCACTGGCTTTGGGTTATCAAACGGATCTATAGCTTTAGAAATTGTTGGAGGAACAACTCCGTATACCATTGCATGGAAAAATGAAGCAGGAGAAACACAAGCTTCTACATCAGCATTTTTAGAAAATATAAGTGCAGGAGTTTACAATGTAAGTATTATTGATGCAGAAGGTTGTACAACAACAGGCAGTTATACAATAACTGAACCTACATCATTAGCCGTAAATGTAGTTCAAGAGAACACTATTTTGTGTTTTAATGATACTACAAGTTTAGAAGCATTTGCTACAGGAGGATCAGAATTATATTCATTTGTTTGGTATGACAATATTTCTGGAAATGAAATAGGAAATACAAAAAGAATAAACGGATTATCTGCAGGTAATTATTATGTAATTGTAACAGATGCTGGAGGAAACACAATTGAAAGTGCCGTTTTTGAGGTGATTGCACCAAGTGAAATACAAGTTACAAGTAGCTCTGAAAATTTAACTTGTTTTGAATCTGCAAATGGTTCTATTGGGTTGACTGCTGCAGGAGGATCTGGAGTTTATCAATACAGAATAAAAGAAAACACAGGTTCATTTAGTAATTGGATTTCTTTTAATAGCACAAACACCACACTTATTAATAACCTAAGTAGCGGATTGTATAAAATTCAGGTTCAAGATAATAGTAGCTGTAGTTTTAATAGTAATGGTTTAAGAAAAACTATTGAGATAGAAATTACTGAGCCAACTCTTTTAGAAATTGATTCTTACACAGAAACAGCAGTCACTGGCTTTGGGTTATCAAACGGATCTATAGCTTTAGAAATTGTTGGAGGAACAGCTCCGTATACCATTGTATGGAAAAATGAAGCAGGAGAAACACAAGCTTCTACATCAGCATTTTTAGAAAATATAAGTGCAGGAGTTTACAATGTAAGTATTATTGATGCAGAAGGTTGTACAACAACAGGCAGTTATACAATAACTGAACCTACACCATTAGCCGTAAATGTAGTTCAAGAGAACACTATTTTATGTTTTAATGATACTACAAGTTTAGAAGCATTTGCTACAGGAGGATCAGAATTATATTCATTTGTTTGGTATGACAATGTTTCTGGAAATGAAATAGGAAATACAAAAAGAATAAACGGATTATCTGCAGGTAATTATTATGTAATTGTAACAGATGCTGGAGGAAACACAATTGAAAGTGCCGTTTTTGAGGTGATTGCACCAAGTGAAATACAAGTTACAAGTAGCTCTGAAAATTTAACTTGTTTTGAATCTGCAAATGGTTCTATTGGGTTGACTGCTGCAGGAGGATCTGGAGTTTATCAATACAGAATAAAAGAAAACACAGGTTCATTTAGTAATTGGATTTCTTTTAATAGCACAAACACCACACTTATTAATGACCTAAATAGCGGATTGTATAAAATTCAGGTTCAAGATAATAGTGGCTGTAGTTTTAATAGTAATGGTTTAAGAGAAACTATTGAGATAGAAATTACTGAGCCAACACTTTTAGAAATTGATTCTTACACAGAAACAGCAGTCACTGGCTTTGGGTTATCAAACGGATCTATAGCTTTAGAAATTGTTGGAGGAACAACTCCGTATACCATTGCATGGAAAAATGAAGCAGGAGAAACACAAGCTTCTACATCAGCATTTTTAGAAAATATAAGTGCAGGAGTTTACAATGTAAGTATTATTGATGCAGAAGGTTGTACAACAACAGGCAGTTATACAATAACTGAACCTACATCATTAGCCGTAAATGTAGTTCAAGAGAACACTATTTTGTGTTTTAATGATACTACAAGTTTAGAAGCATTTGCTACAGGAGGATCAGAATTATATTCATTTGTTTGGTATGACAATATTTCTGGAAATGAAATAGGAAATACAAAAAGAATAAACGGATTATCTGCAGGTAATTATTATGTAATTGTAACAGATGCTGGAGGAAACACAATTGAAAGTGCCGTTTTTGAGGTGATTGCACCAAGTGAAATACAAGTTACAAGTAGCTCTGAAAATTTAACTTGTTTTGAATCTGCAAATGGTTCTATTGGGTTGACTGCTGCCGGAGGATCTGGAGTTTATCAATACAGAATAAAAGAAAACACAGGTTCATTTAGTAATTGGATTTCTTTTAATAGCACAAACACCACACTTATTAATAACCTAAGTAGCGGATTGTATAAAATTCAGGTTCAAGATAATAGTAGCTGTAGTTTTAATAGTAATGGTTTAAGAAAAACTATTGAGATAGAAATTACTGAGCCAACTCTTTTAGAAATTGATTCTTACACAGAAACAGCAGTCACTGGCTTTGGGTTATCAAACGGATCTATAGCTTTAGAAATTGTTGGAGGAACAGCTCCGTATACCATTGTATGGAAAAATGAAGCAGGAGAAACACAAGCTTCTACATCAGCATTTTTAGAAAATATAAGTGCAGGAGTTTACAATGTAAGTATTATTGATGCAGAAGGTTGTACAACAACAGGCAGTTATACAATAACCGAACCTACACCATTAGCCGTAAATATAAATGCTCAAAATATAATTTTATGTAATGGTTCTCAAAATGGAAGTTTAAGAGCTACCGTATCAGGCGGAATTCCTTTTAACGCTTCTACATATATTTATAATTGGTTTAAAGAAGGATCTGCCATCAGTATCGGTAGTAGCATAAGTAAGAATAATCTTGGAGCTGGTACTTATTATGTAGTAGTTGAAGATGCTAATGGAAATAGTAAAGAAAGTGCTCTTTTTGAACTGACGGAACCGATGGTTTTAGAAAGTACTTTGACTTCTTCTTATACATCTTGCGGAATAGATAATGACTGGACTATTGAAGCCCAAATTACAGGAGGTACTATGCCTTACACTTACAGTTGGAATACTGGAGATGATACGGCAACAATAGCGAATGTTACGCCTGGTAATTATATACTTATTGTAGTAGATGCTGCTGGATGTAGATTAACAGAATCTTATAGAATTGAAGCACCGATAGTGCTAAATGTAGAATCGGAGGTACAGCAAATAAGTTGTTTTGACGCTTGTAACGGTGAAATAAATTTAACAATTACAGATGGCGTTGCTCCATACACAATCTTGTGGAATACAAATGATACAACTGCGTCTATTAGTAATTTATGCTCTGGCGTTTATACTGTTTCGGTAACAGATCAGAAAGGATGCGAGGTAATAAAAGAATTTACCATTGAAAGTTTAGAACCAATAATGATAAATTTAGGTGAAGATAAAACGTTATGCACAGGACAATCTCTAGAACTAGATATAGCTGTAGATGAAGCAAATGTAACTTACCTTTGGGAATCAAATACAGGCTTTTTTAGCACAAGTTCAAATGTATCTTTAACAGAAACAGGCGTTTATACGGCTAGCATTACTAATAGTTTAGGCTGTGTGGTTTCCGATAGTATAGAAATTATTAATTCAAATACAATTGTTGGCTCAGAGTTTTTAATGACCTCTCAGGCTTATGTAAATCAAGAAGTAGTTATATTTAATGTTAGCAGTCCTATTGGAGATTCATCGGAATGGATAGTTCCTCAAAGTGCTACAATTGTAGAAGAAAATGAGAATTCTATAACACTTATTTTTACAGAAGTAAATTCTTATGAAATTGGTTTAAGGTCTATATACGGATCATGCTATCAAGAAAAATTTAAAAATATTGTTATTGAAGAAAGTAGCAATCTACCAGATCCAGGAGATACCAATTTACCATTTATTTTAGATTTTACAGTTTCTCCGAGCCCCAATAATGGTATTTTTGAAGCAACCATTCTATTAGCAGAACCGAGTCCTATATTGCTTAGAATGTTTAATGTTTATGGCGAATTTATTTTAGAGAAACCCGTAACAGAAATTAGAGAAGAATATTCTATACCATTCTCTACAAATGTAGCTATCGGAACCTATTTTCTAGTATTAGAAACAGCAAATAAAACACAAATTAAAAAAGTAATAATTAATTAATGAAGTTGCAACAACACATATTAAAAAGATGTTTTTTGTTAATAATAATACTTATATTAAATGTAGGTTGTTATGAAGAAACTGCGCTAGTAGTAAATGCGTCATTTGTAACAACTTTAATTAATGAAGATGCTTCTGCACCCGTTCAGGTTTATATTAGTAATAAAACTGAAAATGCAGATACTTTTAGTTGGACTTTTACTGGAGGAACACCAGAGAATTCTACAGACAAGAATCCGGGTACCATAACTTATTCTAAAGCAGGGACATATTTAATACGATTAAAAGCATCGAATGTTGATGGAGAAGAGGCCTTTTTTGAAAAAGAAATTAAAGTTTTAGAAGGGATCGATATTCAATTTTCTACTGAAATAATAGAAAATAATTATCCTGCAGCGCGTGTTAAAATAAAAAATTCTACAGCCGGAGACTATTTAACCTATAATTGGACTTTTATAGGTGGTATACCAGAAAGTTCTAACGAGAAAAATCCAGTAGATATTGTATATGAAACACCAGGAGATCATCTAATTAAAGTAACTGTATCTAATGGTTTAGAAACTTTCTCTAAAGAATCAATAATTACCGTAGCCCCAGATATTCTTGTAGATTTTGATTGGGAGGTAGATTTTAAAGATGATGATTATCAAGCACCTGTAACCATAACAATGCTTAATAACTCTGTAAGTGTTACAAGTTATCAATGGGAAGTTTCTAACGGTGTGCCAATAAATTCGGTAGATCAAACACCAACTGTAACATTTAATACTCCGGGTACTTATACTATAAAATTAATTGGAGATAACGGAAAAAAAACAGCAACCAAAACAAAAGAAATTATAGTTTATGCCAACACAAATGTTAGACTTTTTACAGACGTTAAATTAGGTATAAATACAGCACATAGTTCAAATACTATTGGCGCATTCTTTTCTACAATAACAAGAAGTGTGTATACGCAAGATGAAGTTACTTTAGAAAATGGACATTTAATTGATATTCCTTTCTTTGGTTTTAATAAAAATTTTAATGTCAATAAATTTGTTTCACCCACACAAGCTCAAACAACAACATTTAATGCTATACCAAATGCAGTTTATACAAAGTTTATAAATGTTCAAGAATCTTGTGAATGCAATGTTTCTTTATCAACAGAACAATTTAATAGTATTACAGAAGACACTCTATTAGATAATTTGGTAATTACAGATACACCAAGTGGTTTAGAAGAGTTTGATAATTCTTTAGTGCCAAGGGTGGTGCTTTTTGAAACTTATACTGGCCGTAAAGGAGCTATTAAAATAAAAGAATATGTAGTAGATGGAACAAATTCATATATAATTTGTGACATTAAAGTACAAAAAGAATAAAGAAGTTAGAATATGTATAACCAAACTTATTTCAGCATCTAAAAAAATATCTGCAAATGATACAATTTTTTAAAAATATAAAAAAACAACTTCTAACAGACAGTCTCTCTATGGCAAGAAAATGGTCTGTTAAAAAAGGGTTTACTTTTTATTGTTTACTTTTTACTTTTTTTGCATCTGCACAGCAATATCCTGTGCAAGTTGTGCATACAATTCTACCTCCATATCCCACAAAATTAAATGATTATGTAACTTCTCAAGAAGTAAAATTTAGATTAAACTTATTATTAACAGATATAAGTATAAGCAATAGACAAGTTCGTTTAAAATTACATATTACAGGTAATGGACGTAATATACAGTCTACAAATACAGTAATAGGAGCTCCTTTAGTTTTTTTAAACGGAGGAACTTTAAATCAACTCTCTAACTTAGATTTATCTGCCTATTTTCAGTTACAAAATTTAGTAGGCATATCTCCTCAACAATATAATAATCCGTTACCAGATGGTACTTATAGCTTTTGTTGGGAAGTGTATGATTTTTTAACAAACCAACAAATAGCAAACCCAAATACAGGTTGTACTAGTACGTTTTTAATATTAAACGATCCGCCTATTTTAAATTTACCTAATAATGGAGATCAGTTGTCAGATATAGATCCCATGAATATTATCTTTCAATGGACTCCAAGACATATAAACGCAACGAATGTAAGTTACGAGTTTGAATTGAGAGAACTTTGGGACAACCAAATGGATCCGCAAGCAGCTTTCTTAGCATCACCAAATTACTATACAGAAACTACAAATGCTACCACGTTACTATACAACATAAGCAAGCCTACATTATTACCCGGTAAAAAATATGCATGGCGTGTACGTGCTAAATCTACTACTGGTTTAAGTGAAAATTCTGTATTTAGAAATAACGGTTATAGTGAAATACATTACTTTTCGTATACAAATGTTTGTTATCCTCCTAGTTTTGTATTAGCAGAACCCTTAAATTCTGGTAGTGTAAAAATTACCTGGCAAACAAGCACTGAGCATAAAAAATATCATTTACAATACAAACGATCAGATGTACCTGATGCAGAATGGTTCGAAATATTTTCATATAATAACCAAGCACAAATTTCTAATTTACAAGACGGTGTAACTTACGATTTTAGAGTAGGAGGTACTTGTAATGAATTGGTAGATTTTAACCAAGCTTATAGTTATAGTACAATTAACCAATTTACAACACCTACGTTAGATGAATCTATAACGTATAGTTGTGGTATTGTACCAGTAATAGAAGTTACAAATTCTACTCCTTTAGGTAATATTGGTGTAAACGAAACCTTTACTGCAGGTGATTTTCCGGTAACAATAAAAGTAATAGAAGGCGGTAATGGTAATTTTACAGGTAAAGGATTTATTGTAGTCCCTTATTTAGCAGATACCAAAATAGCCGTAGAGTTTAGCGGAATAAAAATTAATACAGATTATCAATTATACGATGGTATCATAAAAACAAGCTACGACCCAACTTGGGGTAATGTAGAAGATGTAGGTGATCTATTTAATGGCGCTAATGGGCAAGAAAATTTTAAGCAAATAGATTTTCCTATAAGTGATATACAAATAGATCCTAATGGAGATATTTTAGTGATTGGAACAAACGGACAAATTATAGAATTTCCAGGAGGTGAAGATTATACAATTACAGATAGCAATGGGCAAGTTTGGACTGTAGATGAAGAAGGAAATGTAAATAACCTAGGACCGCAAGCAGAAGGCGGAAGCTCTACTGCAGAAAATACAAACGGAGTAAATAGTTCTGGAGAGGCAACAAGTATTAGTGCACAAGGTGTAACGGTAACGTTTACAAAGTCTTCAGATAATGTGTTTGGTTTTGATGCTTACGAAAGCAACCAAAGCGAAACCCAAAATTTGTATAAAAATTTAGGAAGTGGCTACTATGTTCCTTACAAATCTGTTGCTAAAGATGCAGATGATTATATTATAGCTAATTTAAATATTAGTGATAGTAATATTGCACCAAAAGACATTATTTTTAAAACTAAAAACGGTGTTAGCATCCCTAAAGTAGATAGTACTTTTACGAATAGTACAACTACGTATAAATTAAAATTAAGAGGTGTTTTTACCGATGCAAGTATAGAAACCCAAGCAGTCATAAAACAAGGCGAAAAATATGAAATTGCAGGTGCCTTTATACAATACCAAGCAAAACAAAAAGAAGTAGATGTTGTTCTTGTAAATACATCAAATACTACAAACATAAATACTTTAAAAGATGAAGTAAGAGCAGTTTACCAGCAAGCCATGGTAAATTTAAATATTACCATAGTTAACGATTTTAATCTAGATAGTTACGCTTCTGGTACTACCATAGAAAGTGGCGAAAGCGGGTTTTTAGCCAATTATACAAGTCAACAACAAACTATTAATACTGCTTTAAAAACAAGACCAGATTACAACGCAACAGCCTATTATTTAATTATTACAGATAAAAACCCTAGTACTCCTGGTGAAAAAGGACTTATGCCAATTGGCAGACAGTTTGGTTATATTTATGCAGCAACTACAAAAACAATTGCGCATGAGTTAGGGCATGGTGCTTTCCAACTAAAACACCCATTTTCTACACATAGTTATGGTTGGAGTGAAAACGCTACCAATTGGTTAATGGATTATACCAATTTGGCAACCCATTTACCATATGTTCAGTGGCAAAGTATGCACAACCCAAATATACATATTGGTATTTTTGAGGGTGATGGGGAAGTTGAATTAGCTGGCAAAATTTGGTTAACAGCTAACTGGACACCATTCTCGTTTAATAGTTCTAATAAAATATATGATCCAGCAGGAAATTCTCAAATATCAAATGGTTCTGTTCCTGGGATTGTTGATATTAATAACAATAATAGAGTTTATGTTGCGGAAGAAGATGATTATTTAAAAGCAGGTTTTTCACCTTTATTAATAACTAAATTCCCTAATTTAGATGATAATGAAGATGTATATCTCTTTAGAGATGCAGGTGGATGTGGAGATGATACTTATTATAAAACAACTTGGGGTTATATAAAAAACAAACAAAATAATTTTTTGTTTACTGATAGTAATATAGAATTGAAAGGTAATATATCTTGTGCTGATTCTAGCACTAATACAGATGGAGGAGTTTGTAATCAATTTACCTATTTAAAGCCAGAAACAAACCCAGAGCATCAAACAATAATGAACAGTCATCAAACTTTAGTTAATGATGCCTTAGACCGAGCTTTATCTCCTAATGGCATTGAAAGTACCATGTATACTGAAATTAGGTCAAAAGGGAATTATAAACATATTCAATTTGCTAATTCAGAAACTTCACAGTATATAGATCCAACACAACTTGATATGCTTGAAGATAAACTACATTTATTATCATTTAATAAACCAGATACATTTGTAACTGTAACCTTTCTTAAAATTGAAAATAATTTATATTATTTAGATTATTTATTACAAGATATGGCTCAACAAGCAATAACTAATTCTAGTTTTGTAGGAAATAAAAAAGTTGTTAATATAATAATTCCTGTTTCTGATTATCAATCAATTTTTGGTGTTGGACTATTTAATCGAGATTCTTGTTATAACATAGGTTATGCAGAGAGTGAGCAGGGAATTGTTACTAGTACTTACAGTCAAAACTCAGGAAATAGTATTTTTGAAGGAGTGATAGAAGTTTTTAAAGCTATTGAGAAACCTCTTTATGTAAGACAATATTATATAAAAGCAAGTGGAGAACATGTACAAGTTCTTGTTAAAAGAATTAATGAAAATGGTAAAAATGCAATTAATGTTCTAAATATTTTTGAATCTAAATATGTTCAACAAATTAAAAATTTAAAATCTAATTTATCAACTATTATTTCTAGTTTTTCCATGAAAGAGTCTCCTACAGATGATGAAATATCTTCATTTATAGATGATTATAATGCTAAAAAAGAAGAAATTAAACAAAAGTATAAGTTTGCTTCAGAACATGAAGATATAACTAAACAAAGTGAGTGGACAACACCAACTTTAAATGATATAGGGACATTTAGAGAAGTATATATTTTAGATGAATATGCGGCTAATTCTTATTTTGCTAGTAAAACGTCATATTTTGGTTTTGGCCAGAATTTCACAATTTTAAGTGGGTTTAATAATCTAGATGCTAATTTACATTTTTATGATTTCGATAGCTTTAGTGTAATCGATCCAATTGTTTATGGTTTAGCTGACGTTTTGAGTCTGATACCTATACCATATGTTGATTCAGTTGGTGATTCTTTAGGGTTAGTTTATTCAACTGCACGAGGAGATACTACACAAGCTTCCTTTTTTGCATTAGGGTTGGCTTTACCAGTTGGAACAGCATATTTAAAAGCAGGTAGTAATGTTTTTGTTATAGCAGCAAAAAAAGTAGATAATGAAGTAGTTTTATTTAAAAAACTTAAGAATCAAGTAAACCATGCTGATGAAGTTGTTGTTACTTCTCCTTTAACAGAATATTCTGCAAAGGCTGATGATGTATATAATTCATTAAATACAACCGAAGTAAAAGAGCAAATTGGAAAGCATTTTGATGAAGCACTTGCTGCTAATAACAGGTTATTTAGTTTTCTTGATAATTCACCTGGTTGGTCATCTTCACAAATAGATGCTTTTAAATTAGAGTTTAATCAAAGTGGAGATACCTTTAAAGCAATATTTAATGCAGCTGAAAACGATGCTAGAAAACTTAATTTAGCGAACTCTTGGAAAAGATTGAGAGAAAATTTTCCTAATAGACCATTTTGTAACTAAAAAATTATGCAGATGAAATTAAATATTTTTAAAAAAGTATTATTAATATTATATCTATTAAGTTTTCAGTTTTTCGCTCAAAATACTTGTCCAATTTCAGGTCTGGCAGATGATTTAGCAGATGATGATGTAGGGCAAGTGTTAAAATTATTTATAGATGATAATAATGGGCTAGAATCATGGATATTTATGTTTGATGCTTTTGAACGAACAAGAGTGTTTACAAAAGATGTACCTACATTAAATAAGCTAAAAACTTTAATAGATGATTTGCCTTTTAGAAATAGATTAGATGGTAATTGGGTTGATGAGTTAAGTATAATTTTAGAGAAAAATAAAATACTTCATTGTGATGCAGCAGGTACGGCAAGTGGTTTAGGTAGATATTACTCAAAAATGGATGTTTTTCTAGAAGAAGTTGAATATTTTGTCAAAAATTTTGATGTAAGCCAAGCTGGTGCGAAAAAGTTTTATAGTTGGATGAAGAGAAGTAAATTAGATGGTACGCCTATTTCAAATGAAGGGTTAGGTATTCTTGCAGAAATGTATCAAACTTTAGAAGTTCTAAAAAGAAAAGGTTTAAATAGCTCTAATGTAGCTAGTTTAGGTGCTAATTTTACAAATGGAATTAATGGAGTTTTTAAACAATTTGACATTCTGACTTCTTCAGGAAAATATATAGAACTTAAAAACGTAAATTTTATAAGTAATAAATTAAAAAACAGTACACAAACTGTGAACCAACTTATAGATGGTTATTTTAGAAATATATCAAATTTTGATAACTTCGAATGGATAGTTAATTTTAAGAAATTGAAAGCACACGGTTGGGCAGATGAAGCTACTGCATTAACAAATATGAAAACTCAATTTAAAGAAATGTTTCAAGATGGTAATAATGCTCAAAATGCATTTGATGCAATATGGAGTAATGCTAGCTTAAGGAATGATTTATTTGATTCAAGTTTAACTAAAGTAGAAATGAAAAATGATTTTTTGGATATGATAGAAACTATGGATAACAATCTTTTTAAATTTATTAAAGTTGAATAATATGTATAGATTAATAAAAAAATGGAAAAATATTTCAGGTTTAAAAAGTCATAAAAATATAGTTTATTTTAATGAAAATGGTAATTTGATTGAAAAGGATAATATTATACTTAATGATGTTGAGAGTGATTGTTTCTGGTTCATTAATGAAGGACTATACTTTTTTAATAAAGAAGGTGTGAGATTTTATATGAAAAATGAAAAATTTGTTGAAGTTAAAACTCCTTTTTTTACGAATTCAATTTTTGAAAATAAAATTTTATGTAAAGTGAACTTTAGAAGAGAAAATCGAAAATGGAAATGGGAATTTGGTGTATATGATATGGATAGAAATTTTTTGAGTAAAGAATTTGAAATTCAAAATTTTAATTCAGAATTAGTTTTTAAAGGCAACGCTATTGGTTTCTTTAATAAAGACCGTTTTGCATCTATTAACTATGAAAATGGTGAGTTAAATTGGGACTTAGAGTTAGGTGATAATGTAAGTAAAATTATAGGAATCCATAAAAATGAAGTTTTTTTAATAACATCAAACAGCAAATTAATAGCTGTAAATATAGAAAAAGGCGTAATAACAAACAGCTGGTTTGATCTTTCAAATATAAGTTTGGATTCTCAAACCAAAGGTCTTACTCTTGACGGGGTTAACTTTGTTTTAGATAAAAATTCTGAAAAACTAATTGGTGCATTACACAATAATTATATAAAACTAGATTTAAAAACTAATGCTATTCATTTTGTAAATATTACTGAAGAATTACAAAAAAACAAAATTATTTTTATTAAGCAACTAAATAATAACCCATTTACGGATACCCATCTGTTTTTAACTGCCATGATGCAGCAAGAAGATAACGATAAAAAATGGTCTAAAGACTGCTTATTTGCTTTAAATAGAATTACACATAAAATCGATTGGTTGCATATTTTTGAAGAACAGAACTTAGGAACAAATATTCCTAAATTAACAGAAACCGAATTGTATCAATTAGATAACAATGGAAACTTATTTGTTTTTAAGAAAGAAGAGAATTACATTTCTTAATCCTGACAAGGATAAGGGAATTAAAAAAAGGTAGCATAATATAGTTTGTTAAGATAATAATAGAGTTAGGTTACGAAAATTAAAAAAGAAATGACAAGTAATTTTATTTTACTGCTTATTTTTTTAAGAGTAGAGTAAACTATTTATTGAAACATTTTCAATAACTAAAAAAAAGAGAATTGAGAAACCAATTTACAAGTAAGATATTTTATCTTATTTTAATACTTTTTATAACAACATTTACAGTTGCTCAAGACCTAGAAAATATAGGTAGTAGAACCATAGATAAGATTAGAAATAGCCCTTTAAAAATAAACGGCGCTATTTCTACTAATGGAGTATATTATAGTTCTAATTCACGTAGTGCAAGAGCTCCGTTTACTTATTTTTTACAAGGTAATATAAATATAAGTTGGCTAACCTTTAGCATGCCCTTAAGTTATAGTTTCTCTAACCAAGGTAGCAATTTTGGGTATCAAACACCCTTTAAATTTAACAGGTTAAGTATTCACCCAAAATACAAATGGGTACAAGCACATTTAGGAGATGTAAACATGAATTTTTCTCCTTACACATTAAATGGACATCAATTTACGGGTGGAGGAGTAGAGTTAACACCAAGAGGAAGTTTTAAAATTAGTGCCATGTATGGTAGGTTGTTAAAAGCTACAGAAGATGATGGCGAAGAAAGAACTTTACCTGCATATAAAAGAATGGGGTATGGTACTAAATTAGAATGGAATAAAGACAAATATAAATTAGGTGTTACAGGTTTTTATGCTAAAGATGCTATAAATTCTATTTCAAACATTCCAGAAGAAAGAAACATAAAACCAAGAGAAAATTTAGTGGTTAGTATAGAAGGAGAAACCACCATTGCTAAAGATTATAAGTTATATGCAGAATATGCATCTACCGCTATTACACAAGACTTACGTGCCGATAAAAGTACAGATAAAGGTTCTGGTTTAGCAAGCTATTTGTTTAACAATAGATCATCAACAGAATTTTATTCGGCACTAAAAGCGGGTTTAGAGGTAAATGTAGCAGAAATGAAATTAGGCGTTGGTTTTGAGCGTATAGAACCTGGCTACGAAACTCTAGGAGCCTATTATTTTAATAACGATTTTGAAAATATTACCTTAAATGCTTCAAGAACTTTATTTAACAATAAAGTAAATTTATCTTTTAATGTTGGGTATCAAAAAGATAATTTAAACAATCAAAAAACACAAGGAACAAACAGAAATATAGGTGCTTTAAATGCTACATATCAAATTACAGACGCTATTGTTCTTACAGGATCGTATTCTAATTTTTCAACCTTTACAAATAAAAGTTTAAATCAGTTCGATGATATTAATGATAGTGATTTAACCGATGAAGATTTAGAGGCTTTAAATTATAAGCAATTATCTCAAAACTCTAATATCAATTTAAATTGGCAACTTCCAAAAACAAAAAAGAATACTCAAAACATTAATTTAAATTATTCTTTAGCTTCTTCTGCAAACAAAGAAAATGATATTATTAGGGTAGGGCAAGCCAATAATTTTCATAATGGAAATGCAGTTTACACAATTGGTTTTCCAGAAAATAAACTAAATATTTCTACTTCATTTAATTATAATTATAGCGACATTGGTAGAGACGATAGTAAATCTTGGGGTACTGGAGTAAGTGCTAATAAAAGGTTTTTTGAAAATAAATTAAACTCTACATTTGGTGTTATTTATAATAAAAACACCAATAAAGAAATAAAAACAGGTGTTTTAAACTTTAGAGCAAATGCATCTACTACCATAGCAGAAAAACATAATTTAACTTTAACGGCTGTTCAGTTGTTTAGAAGTATCACCAATAATAGTAGTTTAAATGAATTAACTCTAACTTTTGGTTATGCATATGCATTTGATCTTGGTATGCCTAAACTAAAGAAAAGAAAAAGAGCGCCAAATGTTAAAATAGAGAAACCAAGTAAAGAGTTTCAGTTTTCATACAAAGAGTATACTTATACCGGTAATCATGCCAAAATTAGTGAAGAAATTGTAGCCTTAACAAATTCAACTAAATTTAAAGAGTTATCAAAAATTACTTCTATTGCAAATAATTTAAATTTATTAGAAATAGATATGCATACCAATGAAGGGCAAAAAAATAAATCTTATAAACGTGTAGCCCTAAATTATTTAAAGTACTTACATGATAATAAATCTTTTATAGATACCTATCATGAATTAGCATTTAAAAGTTTAAAGAAATTATATTTTGATGCTAGTAAACTAGATGCTACCGTGCAAAAATATTATTTAAGGTTATCAAATCTCATGAAATCTTATGAAAAAAAGGGTGATAAAATTCTAGAAAAGGATAAACAGTTCCTAGAAAGACGAGAGCAGAAATACAAAGGACATGTTTATATGTTACAGCAACTAAAAACCTTAAAATATCTTGACATAGTAAATGATGAAGGAATTTTATCTGAGTTTAAAGGAATATACCTATCTAAAGTATTTGAGATGTTAGAAAATGATAAAACAAAAAAAGAGGTTGAAAACTATTTATTAATAAAGTTTGCAGAGTTTTATCATAAAAAATCGTTGTTAAGTATATAGTAAAAGTTATAATTATAGAGGTCAGTAGTTAGTTACATATAAGGCACTGTCTCATAAAGTGTGTAAGTTTTTTATTTTTATTAACTTTAAATTTTATATACTTATGAGACCAGAAGATTTATTAAACGATGATTTTTTAAAACAATTTAACAACGGATCAGAGCTAACCAGCTTCATCGAACAACTTCACAAACGAGGAGTTGAAAAGATTTTAGAAGGCGAACTCGATGCTCATTTAGATTATGATAAACATCAAAAAAGTAAAGCAAATAACTTACGAAATGGCTACACTAAAAAGAAGCTAAAAACTACTTTAGGGGAGACAGAAATACAAGTGCCAAGAGATCGTAATAGTTCTTTTAATCCAATGATTATAAAGAAAAGACAAAGTACTGCGGATGGTGTCGAAAATGTTATTATCTCATTGTATGCCAAAGGGATGAGCAATATTGATATCGAAGAACAAATCCGAGAACTCTATAATTTTAATGTATCTACTTCCACAATTTCAAGAATAACTGACGCTATCACCACTGATGTTATCGCTTGGAAAAATAGACCATTAGAGACTACTTATTTAATTGTTTGGATGGATGGAATTGTTTTTAAAGTACGAGAAAACTCTAAAGTAATTAACAAAACCATTTACATTGCTGTTGGGCTTAGAACAGATGGCAAAAAAGAAGTTTTAGGTTTGTGGTTGGGTAAAAATGAATCTTCTGCTTTCTGGATGAGTGTTTTAACTGATATAAAAGCCAGAGGAACTCAAGATATACTGATTACTGCAACCGATAATTTAAACGGTTTTACAGACACTATAAAAACCATTTTCCCGAATTCAACTACTCAAATTTGTGTAGTTCATCAAATTAGAAACTCTTGTCGCTATGTTGTTTGGAAAGATAAAAAAGCCTTTACAAAAGATATGAAACAAATCTATACAGCTCCAACAAAAGAAGCTGCAAGAGCTGCCTTAAAAGACTTTAAAACCAAATGGGAATCTAAATATTCTTACGCCATTAGAAGTTGGGAGAATAACTGGGATGAACTTACCGTATTCTTTGATTTTCCAGTGGAAATTAGAACTATTATTTATACCACAAATTTAATAGAAAATCTAAACGGAAAAATTAGAAAATACACCAAAAATAAACTCTCTTTTCCAACTGATGATGCAGTGATGAAATCTGTATATTTAGCAGTAAGAGAAAGCACTAAAAAATGGAAAATGCCAATTAGAAATTGGGGAATTATTCTAAACCAATTTTTAGCTATATTTGAAAACAGGATTAAACTATAAATAAGTTAACCCTGATTTTTTGAACTTACACAGTTTTTAGGATAGTGTCGAATATTAAGTTCCCTTTCAATATTTACTCCATAACAGCATCCGATTTTTTATAAATGGCCTTTAAATCTTCTATAGTTTCTTCAGATGGATTTTCCCACATACCTCTTTGAATAGCTTCTAACATACGTTCAGACATATCTTTCAATGCCCAAGGATTATGCTCCTCTATAAAAGCTTTATTTTCATCATCAAACAAATAAGTTTCGGTAATTTGTTCGTACATAAAATCTTCTATTAAATTGGTAGTAGCATCATACGCAAAAAGATAATCCATTGTAGCGGCCATTTCAAAAGCACCTTTATAACCGTGATCTCGCATCCCTTGCATCCATTTCGGATTTACAACTCTCGATCTAAATACTTTTAATAATTCCTCTTTTAAAGATTTAATTTTCGGATTATCGGGGCGAGAGTGATCTCCAAAATACGTTTCAGGTTGTGAACCTTTTATGGTATTCACAGCTGCTGTCATTCCTCCCTGAAATTGATAATAATCATCAGAATCTAAAATATCATGTTCTCTATTATCTTGGTTTTGCATTACGACTTCTATAGAAGACAATCGTTTTTTAAAGGTTTCGTGAGCAGATTTTCCGCTATTTTTTTTACCATAATAGGCATAACCACTCCAGTTAATGTATGCCTGAGCTAAATCATCAGAAGTAGTCCAGTTTTTACCATCAATTAATCCTTGTAATCCAGCTCCATAAGCACCAGGTTTCGAACCAAAAACTCTGTACAAAGCTCTTTCATTAGCTTGTTTGTCGTCCAAGCCTTCTTCTTGCCATTGCTTTTTTTCTTCATCTACACGTTTTTTTATAGGGTTCTGCTCATCTGTTTCATCCAATTCTGCTACTTTTTCAATAGCGGCATTAAACAGCGAAATTAAATCCGGAAAAGCATCTCTAAAAAATCCAGAAATACGCAACATTACATCTACACGAGGTCTTCTAAGTTCTAAGGTAGAGAGTACTTTAAAATCTTTAACTCTACGGTTACTTCCTTGCCAAACGGGTTTTACGCCAATTAAAGCCAAGGCTTGTGCAATATCGTCTCCACTAGTTCGCATGGTAGAGGTTCCCCATACAGATAAACCAATAGAAGTTGGGTATTCTCCGTTTTCTTGTAAATAACGATCAATAATATTTTGGGCACTTTTTTGACCTAATTGATAAGCCGTTTCAGACGGAACCGTGCGCACATCCACAGAATAAAAATTTCGTCCTGTAGGTAAAATATCTAAGCGACCTCTTGTTGGCGCACCAGAGCCACCAGCGGGAATATATTGTCCGTTTAAACCTTTAATTAAATTACCAATTTCGTTAGAAGTTTTTTGTAAAACAGGTACGGTGTGTTGTAGTATGTATTTTATAATTTGTGAGGTATCATCACCAATTTTATGAATAGGATTTCCATTTAACAATTGATGAACGATATTCTTAGCTTTGTTTTCGAGTAGTTCAACTGCTTGACCGAAGGTTCTGCAATGAATACCAAATATTTCTTTATCAAAAGAATCAGAATACACCACATTTATAGGATCGAAATCGAGTTGTAAATCATCCGCTAAACATTGGGTGATTCCTTTTAAGTTTCCTTGTGGTAAACGATGTAAGGCAACAATTAAGTCTACTAATTTTTCATCGGTTGGCAATCTTCCTAAAATATGTAAACCACCTCTAATTTGAGATTCTTTTAGCTCGCATAAATACCCATCAATCACTTCTAATAAAGCATCAATATCTTTTCCGTCTTCGTTTAAATCAGATTTAAGGTGACTTTCATTTACAAGGTTTTCAATTTTTATTTTAATTAATGAAGCTCTTTTTTTATCAACTAAAGCAGACTCGTAAAACTCATCAATTAATAATTCTAACTTTAAAAGATCCCCATAATTTTCTGCTCTTGTCATTGGCGGAATTAAATGGTCTAATATAATAGCTTGATTTCTTCTTTTAGCCTGTGTTCCTTCTCCAGGGTCATTAATAATAAAAGGATAAAAATGAGGAATGGCTCCTAATATTGCAGCAGGAAAACAAGTTTCTTTACTTAACGCAACACTTTTTCCTGGCAACCATTCTAAATTTCCATGTTTACCAATATGTACTAAAGCATCTGCTTTAAAATCGTGTTGTAACCAAATATAATACGCTAAATAGGCTGGAGTAGGAGGCAAGTCGGGTGAATGATAACTGGCTTGTAAATCTAAATTATACCCTCTACTTGGTTGAATACTTATCAATACATTATCAGAAACAAAACCAGGAATTAAAAAATGACCTTCTTTGTAATTAGGTGATTTTTCAGGATTTCCCCATTTTTTTTCTACTTTATCACGAAGTTCGTCAGATAATTGGTTATAATATTTATAAAATATACCAGCATCTAACTTAATGGTTTGCCTTTCATTTAAGGTATTTATCGTTTCTAAATCATTCGTAACAGCATTGGTTAATTTATTGATTAGTTCCTTAGTGGTTTTTGGATAATCAGTTGCTAAGCTATAATTCTCATCTGCCAATTGTGCTAGTATTTGCAAGGTGCTTTGCGGCGTATCTAAACCAACACCATTTGCTAACCGACTATTTTTATTAGGATAATTGGGTAAAACTAAGGCGATTTTCTTTGTTGAGTTAGTTTTCTGTTGTAAGTTTATCCAAGCTTTTGCCATTTGTGCCACAAACTCACAACCTTCGATGTTAGGTACATAAGAAACTACTTCAGAGTCTGTTAAAACATCTTTTTCTATAGATTCTTTAAAGGATATTACTTTTGCTATAATTTTACCATCAACTTCAGGCAAAGCAATATTCATGGCAATATCTGTAGGCGGTAATCCAAAAGTACCTTCTAGCCAACTTTCACGATTGCAACTTCCCATGATGGCTTGTATAACAGGCACATTAAATACTTCAAATAAACTTTGTGTTGTATCATGAAATCCTTGCACACTAAAACCAGTTGTATTTATAATTACTTGCGGTTTTTCTATGTGATGCGATTTTAATAAATCGAAAATTTGTTGTTGAATATCTTGTTCACGATATCCAGCAGCCATTAAGGCAATAGCAGAGATACCTTGTACTTCTAAGGCGTTAATAATACTATGTACTGGAGCTAAATTATTAGATAAATAATAACTTCTATAACCGAAAATAATAGCTTGTTTTTTTTCTTGTGGTAAGGTTGATGCATTGTAAATTCCTTCATCAGGGTGATACAAAAATAAATCGGGAATGGTTTTAATAGCATTCGGAGTTACCTTTATATCTGTAATTCTATTGCTAATTAATTGCAAAGCCGCTTGGCAATTTTCAATACCTCCAGACTGAATGTATTTCCAAATTAAATCTACCTCTTTTAACGGGATGTTAGAAGATTGCATCAACTCTAAATCGGGTTTATTATCACCTGGTAAAAACACTAACTGAATATCGTTTTCTTCACAACATTCAGTAAGCGCTTCACATAAGTAATTGTAATACCCTTTTCCTCCCAAAAGTTTTAGCACCACAATTTTAGCAGACGAAATCACTTCATCAACATAGGTATCTATAGTTAATTCTTGTTTAAAGTAACTAAGGTTAGCAAAACGAAAAGAAGGCGGGTTTTCTACAGAATTATAAATTAATTTGTAGGCATTATTCATCATAAATAAATCAGAATCTGCAGAAGATAAAAAAACAATATCTCCTGGAGATTGATCTATGTAAAAAACACCCTCATCATTTGGGTTCCAGCCGCCTGGTATGGTAGAAATTAAATGCACACTTTATAATTTTTAATTATTAGTTTTTAATGTTGAATTACTTTCTGAATTTTATTAAGTGCCTTAAAAAAAATAAACCTGTGTGGTCTCATGGCTTTGTATTCTTAAATTAAGCTTTGTTCTTTTAAAAGTGAAAGCATTTTTTCACCAGGGTTTTTCCAGTCTAATTGTTTAAATGGCGTGTTGTTTAGCTTTTCGGTCATTTCTCTAATTACAAGATTATTAAAAACAGGATATTCATATTTAAAATAATTCATCTTTTCGATATTATAAGTAAGAATACCAATGGTTTTTCTGTTGTTATTAGTAGGATTGAATTTTATTTCACCAATTTCTGAAAGCATAACCTTGTAATCAATTTCTATGTTTTCATATAATAATTGCTCATGTAAATTATCAATAAATAATTGGTCCAGATTATTAATATCTTTTACTGAAAATCGTGGAATTACAACCGAAAAAAAAGTTTTAGAGTTTACAAAAAGAATGCATTTCTTCTTAGCAATAAAAAAGACATTTGCATTCCAGTTTCCAAGCTTGTTTTCAACAAAGAAATCGTCTTTATTTATTTTCTTGTGGATTATTTTCTCCAGTTTTTTTGTTGTGAAAATGTGTGTCATCTGTTAATGAGAATGAGAATGAGAATGTCCATGATCGTGATGATGTACATGCGTCTTTATTTGGTTGTTTTCAGTCAATTTTATATTTTTACCAATAACCACAATACTTGTTTTACGAGTTTCAGTAGTGCCCCAAGCTCTTTCAAAATAATAATCGAAACGAGAACCTACTCCTTGTAAAACCATACGCATTGGCTTGTTAGAAATATTAACAAAACCTTTTATTCTGTATATTTCATGGTCTTCCACCAACTTTTTTAAATCTTTAACCAAAGCTTTAATATCAGCCGTTTCAGCATACTCTAGTAAAACCGTTTTAACATCATCATTATGGTGGTGATGGCTTCCTTGTTTATGGTGCTCTTCGTGAATTGAATGACGATTATCTACATCGTCTTCCGCAGAAGCTTCTATACCTAACAACAAAGCATTATCTAATTCACCATTTATAACAGGAATAATTTTAGTATTTGGTCTTGCTTTAGCAGTAATTATTTTAGTGATTTCATCATATTTCTCGTCATCAACTAAATCTCTTTTACTTACCAAAACTAAATCAGCGCAAACTAATTGGTCTAAAAAAAGTTCTTCAATCGGAGTTTCATGATCTAAAGAATCATCTGCTAATCGTTGTGCTTGCACACGCTCTCTATCGCAAATTTCTCCAGTAGCAATTCCTACAGCATCCACAACGGTAATCACAGAATCTATAGTAATATGAGGTTTTAAATCGGGCCAGTTTACCGCTTTCACTAAGGGTTTAGGCATCGATAAACCAGAAGTTTCTATAACAATATGGTCAATCTCTTCTTTACGCTCTAATAATTGCAACATAGACGGTAAAAACTCTTCTTGTACTGTACAGCAAATACAACCGTTTGGTAGTTGAATTAAGTTACAATCGTCGTCTCCACATTCAGATGAAGCTATTAATTGTCCGTCTACATCTACTTCTCCAAACTCATTTACCAACACAGCAATGCGCTTTCCATTGGCATTTTTTAACATATTATGTACTAAGGTAGTTTTTCCTACCCCTAAAAATCCGGTAACTATGGTAATTGGAATTTTATTCATTTCTTTTAATTTAAGTCGTTATTTTTTTTATAATAAAGCTACTTTATTGTTTTTGGGCGTTTCCCTTTGGGTCGGGCTATACGCTATATCTTTTTTGTCCTGACGGAACAAAAAAGGATGCCGCTGCTATCCCTAATGCAAAATGATATATCGTTAATAAATTATATTCTTACATATAAATAAGTTCAATTGTTCGTTCGAGCGCAGTCGAGAACTGTGCTTGTGTAAAATTAGGTTTCCACTGTGCTCAACTAGACATTCTATTATATCTTCATTTTGTTCTGAATAGTATTTATTTGTCCACTTTAACTTTTCTTTTTCTTTCTCTTGTATAAAAACAGATTCCATTTTTCTTCAGCAACACCGTGCTTGTCCATTTCTGCTCTTGCCATTGTAAAAAATAAATCAGACATTCTGTTTACATAACTCATAATATAATCATGTACACATTCTGGGTCTTCTTGCATTAAAGTAACCAATTGTCTTTCGCCTCTGCGCATTTGTGTTCTACAAACGTGGCAAAGTGCCGATATTTCATTTCCACCAGGTAACAAAAAATAATCAGAAGGAGAACTAATATTGTCTTCCATAGCATCCATCCAAATTTCACAGAATTCAGCACCATCTTTAGGTTCAGGATTTGGGTTTACTTTTTTAGAATCTGATGGACGTGCCAAATGCGACATCATATTCATCATATCTTTTTGAATACGGTGCAGGTTTGATTGCCATTCATGCTCATTTCCTAGTTTAGAACGCATCAATCCTATGGTAGAATTCACCTCATCTAAAGTACCAATACATTCAATTCTTGCAGAGTTTTTAAACTCTCTTTTTCCTCCAAAAACGCCGGTGGTACCTTTGTCTCCTTTTCTTGTGTAAATTTTCATGCTTTATTATTTATTTCGTTAATCAATTGTAAAAGTATTTCTGATGTACCCAAATAATGATGTACATAAGAAGCCATTACATTCTGTTTTTTATAAATTTTTGTTGTTGTATCGCCTGCTCTCGCATTTGTAATTGTTGCTTCGGTAACTGTTTCGTTATCCTCTATTAAACTCGAATAATGAAACTCGTGTCCTTTAAAAATATGCTCGTTAATAGTAGAAGTACGATATCCTAAATGCAGTTTTTTATCTGCAATTGTAGCTTCGAAATCGAAGAAATTTACCATTTCAAAAGATTCATTTTCTTCAGAAATTATAGATTTCCCTAAATACATCATACCACCACATTCGGCATATATTTGTCCGCCATTTGCAGCAAATTCTTTAATGCTATGTAACATGTTTTTATTAGCAGATAATTCTTTTAAATACACCTCAGGGTATCCACCAGGGAAATACATAAAATCACAAGTAGGAATTTCACTATCGTGAATAGGACTAAAAAATGTAACAGCACCTAATTGCTCCATGGCTGTTATATTTTGAGGATATATAAAGTTGAAAGCTTCATCTTTAGCGACTGCAAATTTTATTTTTTTAGTTGATTTTTTTTCTTCGGATGAAATAGGAGCAACGTGCACTTCTTTAGAAGCGTCTAATATTGCTTTCCAATCCATAGTAGTTTCTAAAGCATCTGCAATTTCATCAATCAGAATATCAAATTTTTCAATTTCCTTAATATTTAACCCAAGGTGTCTAGATGGAATTTCAATGTTTTTTAAGTTAGCTAAATATCCAAAACATGGCACTCCAATATCTTCACAAGCTTCTTGTAACATGGTATAATGTCTTTCAGAACCTACACGGTTAAAAACAACACCCATTACTTTTACATCAGCATCAAAATTGACAAAACCCTGAATAAGTGGAGCAACAGAATACGCAACCGCTTTTGCATCAATCACCAATAAAACGGGCGTTTCTAATTTCTTAGCCATTTCTGCCGTACTTCCTTTGTCTTTATTGGCACCATCAAATAACCCCATTACACCTTCGATGCAGTTTACTTGAGAATCTTTACCGTAAAAGTTTAGATTGTTATTAATATCTTCTTCAGACATCATAAACAAATCTAAATTGACACCTGTTTGTCCACAAGCTAGTTTATGAAACTTTGGGTCTATATAATCTGGTCCCACTTTAAAAGGTTGTACTGCTTTTGTTTTACGTTTCAATAAACGCAACAAACCTAAAGTAAGCGTTGTTTTACCTGCGTTGCTACTCGGAGCCGATATGATGAGTTGTTTTGCCAAGATTAAGATTTATATATTTTCTGTAATTAAAATTTCATAATTGGCACGAATACGATTGGCTAGTTCTTTTGCTTCTCCAATTTTTACCATCCCTTTTTCTGCATCAATAACCTGCGTTTTTTGTATTCCTTTGCAATAGGTTTGAAAAGCCAAAACCGTATCATCTAAATTGCTTTCTGCATTTAATTTTCCATCCGTAATTATATGTAGACTGTGATTAAAATCAACAGAACTACAAATACCTTTTACTTGTTTAAAACCAGCAGTTAAATTCGTTTTTCCACCAGTTTTAAGTTCTGTTAAAGCGATTTCAATATCTTTTAATATTCCTGTTTGATTTAAAATTAATTGTGCTTCTCCGTTAAATAAAGAAACTATAGAAAATTGTGTGTTTTGTTTTTTAGAGCTTTCTGCTATTTTGTTAACGGTACCTTTAGCATAGGCTATAATTTGGTCTTTTAACATAGAACCACTAGAGTCTATTAAAAAGATATGATGCTGTTTTAAAATATTCGATTTTCGTTTGGTTTTTAAATCAAACTTATCTGTTGCTAAATATTGACTTACAGTTTTTCTAGTATCAGTAACAGTAAGATTCCCTTCAGAACTATAAACTGAATTCGTTTCGTGTTGTAACGTATTTGTTGTTACCTCTTTTTGTTTCTGAAAGGTATTCTTCGGATTTAAAAAAGCAATATTTTCTTCTTTTGAAGAACTATTAGGTTCTGAAGAAGATTCTTGTTGTTGCTCGTTTTTGTTTTCGTTTTGAGATTGATTTTGCTGATTTGGGTCTTTATTTAAACTACGATGGTTTAAAACAAAATCGGCAATACTATCTACATCTTTTGTGGTAATTTCTGATGCATTATTATAAGCTGCAAAAGCTCTAGCAGTTTTTACTAATAAAATATCTGCACGCAAACCTTCTACCTGATGCTGAATGGCTAGTTCGCTACAATGTTCAATAATAGCATCATTAATAGGGATAAAGGATAGTCTTACTTTGGCATTTGTAATTTGCTTAGAAATAGCAAGGTCTTTATCTATATATTCAGTAGCAAACTGAGTGGGATTATCATCAAAAGATAAACGAGACTTTATGATTTGTTGTCGCACTTTAGCATCCGTAGGTGTTGTTATTTGCACACTTAACCCAAAACGATCTTTTAATTGTGGTCTTAAATTTCCTTCTTCAGGATTCATAGAACCGACTAAGCAAAAGCGACTTTTAAAATTACGAGATACGCCTTCTCTTTCTAAATAAAAAGTACCCGAAGCAGCGGCATCTAATAATATATCTGTAAGGTAATCTTGTAAAAGATTTACCTCATCAACATATAAAATACCTTGATGTGCTTGTGCCATTAACCCAAGGTTGATCACTTCTTTTTTATGGTTTATCAATTGTTCTAAATCAATACTACCAATAAGTCTGTCTTCAGAAACACCGATAGGAAGATTCACAAAAGGGTACTTTTGTTCTGTGTCCATTAAGTTGGTTAACGAACGTATTAATGTAGTTTTTCCTGTTCCTTTATCACCAATAGCTAACACGCCACCAATAAGCGGATCTACTAAATTTAGTATAAGCGCTAGCTTAAAATTATCTTGACCAACAATTGCCGAAAAAGGAAAATTTATTTGTTGTGTATTTTGTATCATAAATTTGATGTGCAATTATATAACCATACGATTCCGATAACTATAGAAGCTGCACCTGCAACTCCGTTCATCCATTTAAAAATGGATAGATTACGTTCTAAAAAACGACTCATTACATGAATTAAAACGTAACTATAAACACCCATGGCAACGATTATACCTATAGATTCTACTGCTAGAATAAGAATTGCTTCTCCCAAGGTTGTGCTACTTAAAACTAAAGCTGAGGTTAATGCGCCTCCTGTTCCTGCCAAACCATGTAGCATACCAACCCAAAAAGATTTATTCATTGGGTTTACAGCTATTTCTTCTCCTTTGGTACCGTGTAAATGTATTGGGTTAGAAAGTTCGTGTTCATGAGCCTCAATGATCTTGTGCTCATCAATCATTTCGTTGATTTTATGGTTTCTTTTGATGGCAACAATTCCTAACCAAATCATAATTGGTCCTACGCTTAATTCAGCATAAAAAGAAATTCCGTCTACCACTAAAGTAGCCATGCTTTTAAATATTAAAGCGGTTCCTCCAAATAGAAGTAGCGTTACAGAATGACCAAGCGCCCATTGTGATGCTTTAAAAACTGTTTTAAAACTTACTTTTTCTTTTCGGATAGCGTTTTCTGTAGCCAATACTGAAACGGCAGTAACATGATCGGGTTCAAAAGAATGTAATATCCCAGCCATAAGAGGCCTAATTAAAGATACTATTGTCATTTTTTAATATATTTTATAAGTGTTCCATTTTTATGAATAAGGTAAATATCAAGATTTACTTTATTCATTTTTGTATGCGTATGTTGGTAACAATGATCTAATAACAATTGGAAAAAAGGCGAATTCTGTTCAAAATCAAATAACTCAATCAATCGACCAGCCATATTTAATGCTCTTATTTTATCAGCTTCATAAAAGCCAACTTCTTTAGCAATTTGTACAACAAAATCTTTATTCCAACTAGAAACACAACTATGCGTATCTGTAACTCCACCAGCTAATTTTACAGCCTTTCCTAACATAATTCCTATACTGACTTTATCAATAGGAGAGGAGTTAATTTTTACAAGTGTTTCTCCAATCCAATTACCATAATGGATAAATGCGTATTCTGGTAAATGCGTAAATTTATTTGATAAGAATTTTTCACTTCTTGCTCCAGAATTGATAACTAACTCAGAGTTTTTATTTGCAACGGCAACATCAATACCTTGTTCTATGCTTGCGATATATGAAGATGAAGAATATGGTTTTACAATTCCTGAAGTTCCTAAAATGGAAATTCCGTTCATAATTCCAACGCGTTCATTAAGTGTCCGTTTTGCTAATTTTCTTCCATCAGTAACATAAATAGTTACAGATACACCACATTCTAAATCGTAATTGTGCAATAGTTTTTGAATAGCACTGCTAATCATTTTTCTAGGCACAGGATTAATTGCAGGTTCTCCAATTGCCAATTCTAAGCCTTTAAGAGTTACTGTACCAACGCCTTCTCCTGCTATAAATTGAATTCCTTTTTGTTGTGTTAATTCTAAAATACATCCTATTTCTGCTCCATTTGTTACATCAGGATCATCACCAGCATCTTTAATTACGGAACATTTTGCCGTGTTATCTGTAAACTCGCAATGATGTACAGGAATTTCCAATATTTTATCAATAGGCAAATGCACTTTTACAGCAGTTATTTCTTTCTGATGAATAATAGCCATCAACGCAGATTTTGCTGCTGCAGTTGCTGATGTTCCGGTTGTAAAGCCATCTCTTAAAGGGCCTTTTGGTACTTCTCTTAACCCCATAAACCTGAATTTTTAGTCAATAATTCCAAAGGTTGGATTTTGATTAACAAGTGATGTAATTCAGTTTCGTTAAATACTTGTTTAAAATAAGCAGGAGTTTTGGGTTGAGTAATAATGATTATTTTCGAATCGGTTTTTAAAGCAGCTTCAATTTTGGTATTTAAAAAACCACTATTTCCAGTTTCCTTAGTTAAAATTAGAGTTGTTTTTTTCTGTTGTATAATTTCAATTTCCTTTTCTAAATTAGACGATGGTAAACCTAAAATCAATTGTTCTTCAGGAAAATTACTTTCTCTTGCAATTGCTAATGATTCAGACCTGTCGAGTATTCTAAAATAGGAAAGATTGTTTTTCCACCAAGGTTTTAGTCTTTTTATGGATTGAACTCCTGTAAGTGCTAATAAAGTTGATTTTTCTTCAAATTGTTCTAAAGCATTCTCATAAGAATCGACATAAATTACTGATGGATGGATGGTTTTTGAAAGTAATTTTCGACCAAATCTTATTACTGGTATTTGTAATTCTTCTGCCACTTCTGCAATGGTATTATGTAATATTTCAGCAAAAGGGTGGGAAGCATTAATAATTGTGTGAATTTTATTTTTTAATAAATATTCTTCTAGCTCTTTTTCATCTAAAGCTCCGTTTCTATAACTAGCTATCTTATTTTCTTCAAAAGGGATATTGGTTTTTGTTGAATACACAAAAGGCATCTCTTTTCCTTGTAGTAAATTTGCTACTTTATTTCCTTCCGTTGTTCCTCCAAATACCAATATCATTTTTGTGCTTTTTTATAATGAATAATTACTCTGTTACTACAAATTTCTTATTCGTTCTAAAGATGTGTTTTACATCAGGACTGTATAATTGAGACCTGTTTTTACGAGCTCCAATTGCATGACCAACTATAATTAATACCGTTCTTGTTTTTTTACTGTCTTTTACAATTTTTGCTAGATTTTCTAATTTCCCTTGATAAATTTCTTCATCTTTCCAGCTAATTCTGTACATCACAGCTACAGGAGTATTTGCATCATAATGTTCTAATAATTGTGCTTGTACTTTTTTAGCGATTCCTACACTTAAAAAGATACACATGGTAGCATTAGTTGCTGCAAAAGCAGAAATACTTTCTTTTGATGGCATTGGTGTTTTTCCTTCTCCACGAGTTAATACAATAGATTGCACAATTTCAGGAATTGTAAATTCTGATTTTAATACCGCTGCTGCTGCACTAAAAGAAGAAATACCAGGAACAATAAAATAATCCATTTTTAACTCATCAAAAATGGTCATTTGTTCTTGAATTGCTCCATATAAAGAAGGGTCTCCACATTGTAAACGAACAATTGCGTTTCCTTTTTTGTAGTGTTCTTGCATTAAAGCAATTTGCTCTTCTAAAGTCATCATTGCAGAATTTCTTACAATTGCTCCAGGTTTACACCAATTGGTCATTTCTTCAGGAATTAAGCTTCCTGCATATAATACGCAGTCTGCTTTTTCCAAATATTTTTTACCTTTTATAGTGATTAACTCTTCATCACCAGGACCTGCACCAATAATGGCAACGGCAGTTTTACGTCTTACGTTTACATCTAAAGCAACAGAAAAAGTAAATTTTTCATTAGTTTCTAAATGTATTTTTTGTTTTTCAACAAGTAATTCATCATTATTAGAAAGGAGCATCGCACAAGATTCTGAAACACCGTCTACACCAATTTTAGATAACACCATTTCACTTGGATTAGGTATCGTAATTGTATTTATTTCATCTGAAGTAAATGTGCTGAATGGTATATTATTAGCTTTACTAAAATCTAAATAAGCTTGTTGCTCTCCTTTAATATCAATAGAACCAAAGTTTTTAATTGCAGAAAAACGCAATCCTTCAGCTGCTAATTTTGTTTTAAAAGTATCTTCAAAAAGTTTGAAGTCTAATTGTTTTGAACATCCAGAACCTACAGAAAGTACTTTAGGAACTAAAAATAAACTAGGTATTAAAGCTTCGTATACTTTGTAACTTACTGCAATAAATAATTCAAATTTTGTAAAATCAATTTCTGCTACATTATAAAAAACAGTCACAAAACTAGGAGCTGTTTCTTCTAAATGTTTAGTTCCTTTGTCTTTAATATCTAAAAGTAACGCCGTTGGTTTGTTATTTACAAACAACGCCATTGTTTTAGTCATAGAAATAGAACTTTCTGTTTGCCAATTAAATTGATTACCAAGGGTATCTAAAGCCCAAATATTTTGTACATCACTAGAAGTAGAAATTATTGCATTTCCTCCTAAAATAGTTGCTATTTTTGATGCAAAATCATTTGCTCCACCTTTATGTCCGCTTAATACAGATTGTACATTCAACCCTAAATCATCTACAGAAATAACTGCTGGGTCTGTTTTTTTATCTTGAATGTACGGAGCAATTAAACGCACGCAAATACCTAAGGCACTCACAAAACAAATACCGTCTAACTTTGCGAAATTGTCTTTTAAATAATCTGAAATAGAGGTAATGCTTGATACATTTCCGTTACTAGATTGCAAAGTTGTTATTACCAACGATTTTGGGAATTCTTGCTGAATAGTAAGTGCTTTATCTAACCCTTTTTCAGTAACTGCAATAATGGCTATTTTTTTCATTTATATTTTTTCTGCTGTGTGAATGCTAATCTTATTATGCTCATTTACTTGAATTGAGCTTGTATGAATTTTGTAATTTAATTTTGATAATTCTGTAACAAATACTACTGTGCTGCTTTCTTTGACTGCGTTGGTTACGATTCTTACTGATGGATTTAATGCATCAATAATCCTAATCAATTCTTTTAATCGTCCGCCATGACCGCCAATAAAAACAACATCAGGAATTGGAAATTCTTTTAAGTTGATATTGAAAAAATCATCAATAACAATATCAATCCCCGGAGTGGAGAATTTCTCTGTATTTTTTTGAATTATTGCTCCACATTCTTCTCGCTTTTCGAAGGCAACAATTTTTAAATGCGGATACTGTTTTTTTACTTCAATAGCCACCGAACCTGTACAAGAACCAATGTCCCAAAGCACTTTTTTATTTTGTAATTGTAAAGCATTAAGAGTGCTTAGACGTATCGGCATTTTGGTAATCATATTTGGCCTATTCGTTAAAGGAATAAATGCATCATCTGGAATACCAAATGGTTTGTCTTTATGTTTTGTTTGCTTTAGTAATACACAGTTGAGGTTATTATGTGTTTTATGAGAACAAGTAACTAAATCTAATTGTTCAATATGTTCTTCGTTTCCATCTAAAGCTTCTCCTATGGTTATTGAATAATTATCAAAACCGTATTGAAGCATTCGTTTGGCAATTTCGGCAGGTGTTTTTTTGTTATCGGTTAAGACACCTACTAATTCGTTACGTTGAATTAAAGCTTCATCTAAAGCCGACCAATCTCTACCGTGAATGGATACCGATTTTAAGGTATTATAGTTGGTTTGTGTTTTATGACATAGTAATTGAATACTACTGAAATAAGGATATGCTTTTAGTTTCGCATTTGGAATTAATCGTTGTAAAGTATTACCAAAACCATAGAAAAATGGGTCTCCAGAAGCAAAAACAACAATAGAAGCATCCATGTTTTTATATTGTTTGATAAGAGCATCCATTTTACCTGAAATTTCAATCCAAGTATGGTGTTTAGGTAAAAACGATTTTACTAATTGATAATGACGTTTTCCGCCAGAAAAAACTATTGAACCCTTCATTAATTCTAAAGCATCATTACTTAATAGGGGAATAGCATGGTTGCTAATTCCAATTAAATAAAAATCGATATGTGTATTTTTTTGCTCCATTTAAGAATACGATTCTTTAATTATCACATCGTTAATATTCTTTCGTTTTTCCCATTGTAAACGTTCTAATTCAGGGTTTTCATAAAACTCATCTACGTGTCCTAAACATAAATAGCCTATTAGTTGTCTGTCTTCAGGTGCATTTAGTATCGTTTTAATGGTATCAGGATTTAGAATACTTACCCAACCCAATCCAATATCCAATGCGCGTGCCATTAACCACATATTCTGAATAGCACAAACCACCGAATAAACTCCGGCTTCTTTCATTGCAGTTTGCCCTAAAACGGGATGTTGGCTTGGTTTATAAAAAACAGCTATATTTAAAGCAGATTCTACAATACCTTCTAGTTTTAATTGGGTATACGCATCTGTTTTCTTTCCTTCGAAAAGTGTTTTAGCCATTTCGTTTTCTTCAAAAAAACTGTCTTTAACTTTATTTCTAATTTCTAAATCTTTAATAATAACAAATTCCCAAGGTTGCGAAAACCCCACCGAAGGTGCATTTACTCCAGCAAACAATATCTTATCTAAATCTGCTTTAGCAATCGCTTTATCTATAAAACGATTTCCTCTAACATCTCTACGAGCGAGTATTATTTGCTCTAAGGTTTCAATATTTTCTGGAGTGAATTTGTTCATTTTTAAGATTTAAAATAAGTTAAAGCTTCAGGTAATGTAAAAGCAGCATTTACTATTGCTGCAGCAACATTACTACCACCTCTATTGCCTTCTATAATTACCCAGTTCGTGTTTTTAGCTTGCGATAATTGCTCTTTAGCTTCTAAAACATTTACAAAACCAACAGGAACACCCACAACTCCTGCAGGTTTAAAATTGTCATTATCTCTTATTTGGTCTACAATTTCGAATAAAGCAGTAGGAGCGTTTCCAACAACATATAAAGCATTCGGATGCTTTTCAATAGCTTTTCTAATTCCTGCTTGAGAACGTGTAATATTTTCTGATTTGGCTAACTCTTGTGCATCTTCATCATTTAATAAACAATGTACTTGATTACCATATTCTTTTATAAATGCTTTTGTAATTCCCGCTTGTACCATGGTAACATCGGTAACAATTTCTCCACCATTTTTAAGATGCGTATGCCATTTTTCAATGACTTGTGGTGAAGCTGAATAATGGTTGAAATCTTCTAAAATTCCTGTAGTATGAATAACTCTTGTTATTGCCCATTTATTAGCAATAGAAAAAGGCAATTCTTTAATATGTTCGGTAACAATTCTAAAACTTTCTTGCTGAATTTCTTTACCTGTATGTGGTTTTCTGTTAAGGTAACCTCTGGGTGTTACTAAATAATTTTTAAACTGATAGGTTTGTGAATTACCAATCATCACCAAACAAAACATATCTACATCTTCAGGATTAAATTCTCCTAAAGTGGTGATTTTAATTTCTTCTTCTGGACGCGTTACGTGTCTAACGATAGCGACTGGAGTAGAAGGGGCACGTTCTTCTAAAAATATTTTTTGAAGTTTCCCTAACTGCCAATGTCTTTTTTTACTTTTAGGATTGTATAAACTAGTAACAAAATCGCCCATGGCAGCGGCCTTAATTCTTTGTTCGATTTTGTTCCAAGGTGTCATTAAATCCGACAATGAAATACAACAAAAATCATGACCTAAAGGAGCTCCCAATTTACTTCCTGCAGCTAAAAAAGCAGAAACTCCAGGTAGCGTTTCTAATTCTATATCGTTTTGGTTTTCTTTGGATACTACTTCGTAAACGATGGCTGCCATCGCATAAATACTTGCATCACCAGAACCAATAACTACTACATATTTATCTTCTTGCGCCTTTTCTACAGCTTTATGTGCTCTTGCTTCTTCTTTACCTAAGGGCATAGAAATTAGCTCAGCATCTTCTTTAAAAAGCGTTTGTCCAAATTGAAAATAATAGTCGTACCCAATAACAACATCTGCTTTTTGTAAAGCATTTTTAACTACGGGTAACATATAATTGATATCTCCAGGACCTAAGCCTGCAACGGTTATTTTCATTTTTTTATTTTTTTAATAATCATAAGAGAAAAATAAGGGGTTTCTCTTTGGTTTGCGGTTTGCCAACTGTTTGTAATAAATTGTTGGTCTGTTCCTAAGCGTTCGGCATAGGTAATACTGTGTTTTTTTTGATCAATTACAGCACTAATAATATCGATAACGGATATGATTTTCATCAATACTACGGTATCAAAATTAGCAATAGCTTCTTGTAATTCTTCTTTAGTTTGTATGCGTGGAATAATGGTTACTTTTTCATTTTGTAAACACAAAGGTGTTTTACTTTCTGATGCTAAATGTAAGTAAGATGTTATACCAGGAATTAAGTCTATCGTTAATTCGTGTGTATTAATTTTTTCTAATAGATAAGAAAAAGAGCTAAACGTACTAAGGTCTCCTTCACTAACTATTACTACGGATAAACCTTTGTTATAATCCGCAAGTATTTGCTGAAAAGCAGTTTCGTAAGTCTCGTTCACATGGTTTCTTCCTAAATCCATCTTTAGATAAAAACCGACTAATTTTTCTGAATCTAACTTATAATGGTCTAAGATTGATAAAGAATAGCTAGCCTTTCTTCCGCCTTTAAACAAAGAGCCTGGATAGTATATTTTATCAGCTTGCTGTAATGCTTTTAAACCTTTTAGGGTAATCAAATCAGGATCACCAGGTCCTAAGGAAACGCCTTGTATTTTTCCTACCATCATATTCCTAAACCTTTTTTAATTTTAGTAAATAGACTGTTTTTTTGTCCCACTTTTTCATCTTCTTCAAACAGAACTCCTTTTACACCTAAATGATGTCCCATTTGTTCTTTTCCTATTTCAGATTCTAGGCCTACAATTTGTTTACGGTATTTACACATTTGGCAATTCATGTTTGCTGTTCCGTTAATAGCTTCTTCTAAACGCTCATCAAAGGCTTTTAAAATTAACTCGTCACTACCAAAAGCTTGTGTGTAAACGTGTTCTAAAGGAGAGGTTTCGCTAAAATCTCTTATTTGCTTATAAATACGTTCTAAAAGAATTCCTGTGAAAAAGAAAAAAGGAATGGCAATAGTACGTTTAAATTCCATTTTACTAGTGAGTTCTAAACTTTTGGTAACGCTTGGGTAAGCAGTACCACTGTAGGCAACGGTTGTAAACCCAAACCCCATTCCTTCACCCAGCATACAAGCTAGTTTGTGAACATCAGAATTGGCATCGGTATCGGTTGTGCCTCTACCAACTACCATTAAACAAACGTCTTTTCTGTCCATTACAGAATGTTTGCTTTCTTCTTCTAAAACTCTTTTTTGAGCTAATTCTAATAAAAATGAATTCACACCTAAATGTTTTCCCATTTTTATGGTTAAATCACTATAGTAGCTTTGAATGGTATTCATTTCATACGGAATATCATTCTTAGCATGTGAACCTGCAAAAAGGATAATTGGCAATGCATAAATTTCACGAATACCTTTTTGATACATGCGTTCAATAGAAGCTTCATAAACAGGATGGTTAAATTCTAAGAAGCCGTAATCTACTTCATAGTCTGTATAACGTGCTTGTAGCGCTGCAACCAATTCTTTAAAAGCGGTAGTTCCTGTTTTGGTTCTACTACCATGTCCGCAAAGTAAAATTCCTTTTTTCATTCTTTTAGTTGATCGGTGTTACACCTATTAAAAATACTACAGGCATCTGTAGCGTTTGTTTTTTTATATCTTCTTCTATTTTATCTAATGTAGAGGAAAGTAAAACTTCGTTTTCTCTAGAAACATTAGAGATTGCATTGATGGGGATTTTTGGGTTTTTACAAACTTCTATTAGTTTAGGAATTATTTTATCTAAACTTTTTAAGCCCATATAAAGTGCCAATGTATTACCGGCATTTAACATTTCTGCAATTCCTTTTAGTTGTGCAGTAGAATAATCTGCGGTATGGGCAGTACATATTAAAATAGCATTAGATTGTCTTCTCTCAGTAATAGGGATATTAGCAGAACTTGCAGCAGCTAAAGCGGCTGAAATTCCCGGAACAACAGTAAACGGAAGTTGATGTTGCTTTAAAAACCGAACTTCTTCTGCAGCTCTACCATAAATATATGGATCACCAGATTTTATGCGAACAACTTTATCTCCTTGTTTACAATGCATTTTCATCAATCTATTAATATTGTTCTGGCGTGTTTCTTGATCTTCTTTATCGCCAAATTTACGCCCCACATAAATCCGTTTGGCTTGTGTGTTGATATCTAATATTTCATCAGAAATTAAATTATCGTGTAAAATAATTTCAGCATTTTCAATAGCATTAAAAGCTTTTAATGTTAATAGATTTTTATTACCAGGACCAGCACCAACAATAGATATTTCTGGTAAATGTTCTTTTGTGTAAATCCATTCAGGATTTGAAAACTGATACTTAAAATTAAGTAATGATTTCGATTTAGAATTGTTAACTATTTTATAATAGGTTTCTTTTGATGAACCAAAAATAGGAGCAGGTAAGTTTAATTTAATAGCTGCGTTTTCATAAAAGTCTTTTCTTTTAGGATGTACATCTGCGCAACCATTTATAATTTCTCCAAAACAGTTTTGTTCTAAAATTGTTTCAATTAAACCGATAGCATCTTTTTGATGAATAAGATTAATAGGGATGTTTGGGTTTTTTAGTTCCCTCTTTTTCGCTAAAAATCTCCCAGGATGACGTTTAGGTCCAATTAATCCGGATAATCGTAAAATAGTTAAGTTGCTACCAAAATGTTCTTGTAATAACTCTTCTGCTTTCACTAATGCGTGTCCAGATGCTTTTTCTGGAAGACAAGTTACAGTTTCATCTATAAGCTCGTTGTTGTTTTGATATACCGATGTAGAGCTTACAAAAATAACCTTTGTAGTTTTAGGCGTGTGCGCTATAATCTGAGCTATTTGTGATGGATGTATCGTTTCTATATTATCAATTCGTTTTGGTGGAAAATTTATAATAAGTGTTGTTGTTTCTGCAATAAAAGATTCCCAATCTCCAATAATAGTATCAGATTCAACGTTTATTCTACAAGTATGAAAAGAATATTTAGCGAGAGATTTTAAAGGTGCTAATGTAGCCGTACTTCCATTAATTGAATAACCACTTTTTTGAAGCTTCAAAGCAAGTGGCAAACCCAACCAGCCTAATCCTAATATGGAAATATGTTGTTTATTCATAATTTTTTAAATCTAGATGTACGTTTTGTAATTGTATTTTAGTACAATATTCCCAAGCTTTATTATTTAGAGAATCGAATTCAATCTGACCTAAAATTTTTCCAAATTTATTTTTAAAACGAATACCTGTTTGTTGTGTTTCTTTATGAAAATAATATTCTGTACTAGAAATTTTAGCTTGTTGTAATTCTTTATTTTCTTTAGGAACAGCTGCAATAGTAAATGGTATCGCTGTTGTTTCTGTATGTAATTCTAATGTGTATGTTTTAGAATAGTCTAAAGAGATGATCTCTTGAAACGAAATTCTTTTTTCATCCGAAGAAATTAAAGAAACTCCTTTAGGATTCTCTAATAGATATAAAAACAATGGGTATAAATATTGGTCAGAACTAAAACCTTTGGTTATAAAACATTCACCTAATTCGGTATCATTTTTTAATTCGAACGGTTTTGGTTTTATAGGAGCAATTTCATTATTAGAAACTTGTTGTTGCCAACCTTTTTTGTATAACAATTCAGAATTAACAAGTGGCGCATTATCAAGATGCCTTTTTACAATAGGCGTAATTTTTTCTGGTGTAAGTTCTTTATACCAATTTTGCCCAGGGTACACAATGCAAGTAGGAGCGTCTTCACATCTACCATTACATCTTGTTTTAATAGTGTGTGTATCATTCCAATGCCCATTGTTACGTAAATAAGCTCTTGCTGTTCTTATAACTTTTTCACTTCCTGCTTTTTGACAAGAACCTCCGTCACAGAAGAAAAAAGTATGTGTAGTGTTGGCGACGTTTTTACCCATAATTTATAAGAAATATGTAAGACTTAGTTTTGTTAAAAATGGAGTTCCAGGTGTAAAATGAATATCGTCTACAGGTTCAGGTTCTCCTTTTAATTGTGAAGAGTCATAAAATACGGCTTCTGTCCATTTATTGTTAAAAATGTTTTCTACGGATACATCTATTTGATATTTAGGAGTTGCGTATTTTACAGCAAAATCGGTTGCATAATCATTATAAAAATTTTCTGGTGTTATAGAAAATTCAACAATTTCATTTGTGGTTGTTAAAAGTGTTTTGTTTGTAGTTTGTACACGTACTTGTAAAATTGTTAACTGTGTTTCAACATCAGTTACCTTACCTTTAAGGGTTTTGTTTTGCGTGAATATGGATTGTGAAAAACACGTTATCCATAAACTGCATAAAATCAATTTTTGCATTTAAAAACGAAATTAAGCAGGTAGGGAAAGAAAATATGAAAAAACATAATTCTCTAACTCTTTACCCGAGAGTTACTATTATAAATCATTGTAATATTGGCAGGTCTCCTGACTTAGCTTAACTTTCATTTACCTTCCCATAGTTTTAATTACTACAGTGGTTTTTATTAATGAAGCCTTTAATAAGCTTTACAGTTGCGGGAACAGTTTTGGATTTACACCAAATTCCCTTTTAATTCTATATTCTAAAAATTACTAAAGAATAAGAAACCATATAACGAGACAAATGTATAGATAATTTTTTGAATTATAAGATTGAATCTAGAATGAGTTGCTTTCTTTTAATAGGAGAAGATTTTGGAAGCATTATAATTTTGAACCCCTTTTTTTTATATTGTTCTAACAGCGCTTTTTCTAACTTTAAACAATAATCAAATTCTTGTAATCTCTGTGCATCTTGACAGTAAATATTAAACCAAGTTGGAGCAAAAAAAACCGTTTTATGGTATGTTTTTAAATAAGGAAAGTTATGTAAATATTTAGGCACTATTTTGTTTTCTACAGTTAAATAAGCTTCTAAATCGAGTAATGATCTATCACAAATTCTTGTATCGGTATTTAATAATTCTTGTTTTGTTTTTTTAAAGACAAGGTTGGTAAAACGTTTTATGTTAGACCAAGGCATTCCATCTCTGTTGTTTTTTTGTTCATCAATAATTACCTTTCTAGAAACTTCATCCATACAAGGAACTGTGTCTTTTAAAAGATTTATTAAGGTTGTTTTACCTGTTCCTGGTGCGCCTGTAATAATATATTTTTTTCGAAAATTAACCATATTAGAATAGTAGTAACAATCCAATCATCAAAAGAAAAAAGAGTATGCTTGTTGTGTAATTTATGTTACTTACTGTTTTAATTTCTTCATGTTCAATTGTTCGATTGTTGCTTCCTATAAAAGGTTTGTCAACCAATTTACCATGATAATAATTAGGTCCACCAAATTGACAGTCTAAAATATATGCTAAAGCAGCTTCAGGATACCCTGCATTCGGACTGCTATGTTTCTTTCCTTCTTTAAAAATAAATGAGAATCCTTTTAATTTAAAGGTAACAACTAACATTAATACTCCCGTAATTCTTGCAGGAATATAATTAGCAACATCATCTAATATTGCTGCAAATTTTCCGAAGAAAAAATAACGGTCACTTTTGTAACCTATCATAGAATCTAGTGTGTTAATCATTTTATAAGCCATTGCACCAGGCACTCCTAAAATTAGAAAATAAAATAATGGAGCAATTACACCATCACTTAAATTTTCTGCCATCGTTTCAAAAGTAGCTACTCTAATTTGTTGTTCGCTTAACTTGCTAGTTTCTCTCCCTACAATCCATGATAAACGTTTACTCCCGGCTTCTAAACCTTCCTTTTTTAAAACATTAAAAACAGCATTTCCTTCTTTTACTAGTGTTTTATTGGCTAAACAATAAAATAGCATAAGTACAGAAAAAGCAATTGCTATAAATTGAAAATCATAAGCGTTTAGATATTTTATGATGAAATACGGCGTAATAAAAGAAGTACTAACTAATAAAATGGTTAATAAAGCACCTTTTAAAAACTTAGACTTGTTTTTATTGAGTAATTTTTCTCCTAAAGAAATACTATTTCCAAAAGCGATAATTAAATGTGGTAGTTTTTTGGGATCTCCAATAATTAAATCTAAAAGAAAAGCAATAATTAATATGTAAATAGTACTTAAATCCATTCTTTTAAGGCTTTGATTAGAATGCTATTGGCTTCTTTACTTTGTGTAGCTACACGAATATATTCTCCTTCTAGTTTATTAAAATTAGTTGCATCTCTAACTAAAATTTGATGGTTGACAATTAAGTGTTCCTTTAATTCTTTTGCAGAATGATGTAATAATTCGACTAAAAAATAAGAAGTATTACTATCACAAACTCTTATATCTTTTAATGTAGCTAACTGCTCTTTAAAAATAGTAGTTTCTGTTATTAATTCTGAAGCGTTAAACTGGATTTTTTTGTAGTTATTGAAAATATATTCACCTGCCTTAATAGCAAGCGTGTTTACGCTCCAAGGCATTTTTAATTCCAATAGTTTTTCTATGTTTGATGAATCAGAAATAACATACCCTAAACGTAAACCAGGAATCGTAAATGTTTTGGTTAACGAACGGACAATAATTAAATTCGAGTATGTTTTAGTTAACGATACGATTGATATTAATTTATTCGTAAATTCGATATAAGCTTCGTCAATAATAAAGGTAGTCTCAGGTTTTTGTTGAAATAAAAGTTCTAATTCATCATTAGAAAATATGTCACCAGTAGGATTATTTGGGTTACATATATATATTAGGTCTGCTTTGGTTTCTTTTATTTCTGATCTAGAGATTAATTTATAATTCAAATTGAAGATTTTACAAGAATCTTCATATTCTGCAAAAGTAGGAGCTACGATAGCTGCTTTTTTATCAGAAAATAATTGAGCGATAAGATAAAATGCTTCTGTTGCACCGTTGGTGAATAAAAATTGATTGCTATTAAGTCGGAATTTCTTAGCCGCCAAAATATTTAATTCATTGGCAATAGGCGAGGGGTAACTTTCAATTTGATGAATGTTTTTTGATACCTCGTTGAGTAATGCTTTTGGACAACCTTTATAATACACGTTAGAGCTAAAGTTGTGTTTAATTTCTCCTTTAATTAAATGAAGGTCATCACCATGTCCGTTTAACATTATTGTGCGCTATTTTTTAAGATGGTTGCCATATCTAAGTTATTATCTATCCAATCTGCTAACTTATCAAATTGTGCTGCTTTAAAAGCTTTGTAATTTATGGCCTTAGCGTTAGGGTATTTTAATTGTAGTAATTCGGTAACTATTTCTTGATTATCAAAAATGCCGTGTAAATAGGTTCCCCAACTTTTATTTCCATCAAAATAACCTTCTTCTTTTCCGTTGATAAGATTCAGGTGTTTGTTTATTGGAACTGATGTTTCTCCCATGTGAATTTCGTAACCTTCAAAAATTTCTTTTAAATCTTTAAAAAGAAAATTACGTTGAACAGTTTGTTTGGTTTTAGAAAGTGTTGTTTCTATATCGAATAAATCCAATCCGTCTACAGATTTAATAGTACTTTCTACAGAAAAAGGATCTTTAATATTTTTTCCTAACATTTGATAACCACCACAAATTCCGATTATAGGTGTTTGGTTGTATTTATTTTTAATAATTGTATCAAGACCATCTTCTTTTAAACTAATTAAATCTTCGATGGTATTTTTTGTTCCAGGAATTATGATAACATCAGCTTTATTTATTTCCTCAGAATCTCTTGTAAAATATAGGTTGATTAAAGGTTCTTGTTCTAAAGACTGAAAATCAGTATAATTAGACATATAATGCAATCTTATAATTGCAATGTTTAATTTATTTTCTACAGCTGTTGTGTTTCTATTATTTAAAGCTACGGAATCTTCTTCTTCAATTATAATGCTTTTATCATAAGGTAAAACGCCTAAAATTGGCACACCTGTTAATTCTTCTAGTTTTTTTCTACCATCAACAAACAAAGCAGGGTCTCCTCTAAACTTATTAATAATAACACCTTTTATAAGTTTACGTTCCCAAGGTTCTAGTAATTCAATAGTACCGTAAACACTACCAAATACGCCACCTTTGTCGATGTCTGCAATTAAATAAACACAAGCATTGGCTGCTTCGGCCATTCTCATGTTTACAATATCTCTATGTTTTAAGTTTAGTTCACTAATACTACCAGCACCTTCCATTACAATAGGATTGTGTTTTGAAGCTAATTGTTTAAATGAATTTTTAGCTTCTTCGAAAAGGTGTTTTTTATTATCACCTAAAAAATATTCTTTAGCAGTTTGATCGCCAATAGGCTTTCCGTGTAAAATAATTTGCGATTTATTTACCGAAGACGGTTTTAATAAAATAGGGTTCATTTCTACCGTTGGCGGAATGCCACAAGCTTCTGCTTGTACTGCTTGAGCTCTGCCAATCTCAAGATTATCTGGTGTAGAAAAACTATTTAAAGACATATTTTGAGCTTTAAACGGAGCAGGCTGATACCCTTTTTGTTTAAGCCATCTACAAATTCCAGTTGTTATCCAGCTTTTACCAACATCAGAGCCAGTACCAACTAACATTATAGGTTGTAGGTTTTGCATTTTAAATTTGTTTTTTTTGAAAAACAAAAATATTGAATAATATATAGTTTTTATGGGCTTTACTGTGAAATTTAAATAAAAGAATAATTAAGTAGTTGGAAAATTGTGTTTAAAAAAATTACTGCGTAGCATAATTATTTTTAATAAAACAATCGAGCGATTTTGGCAAGAGGCAATTTAATACTTCAACAAGTTCTGTACAAGCGCCATGTCTAATTATGGCTACAAATTATTATAGTTCGAATGTTTATTAGAATAACGTATTTAAAAAATATTATTGAATAATACCAAATACGAGATTGGATTATTATATATTTTTTTATTAGTTATGGATTTCCGTAAAGATTTATCATATCAACTGTTTACTTTTAATTTCTAATAGTTAAATAAAAATAGTATGAAAATAATTGAAGCTATTAAACCAGGACCAAAACCTAAGAAACAAGACGGTACGCTTGATAAAAGAAGAAGAGACAATAAAAGTACACCAGGTAACAAACCCTCGTTAAAACCGAGTAAATCAACTAAGAATTGATAATCTATTTAAAGTATTCTTAAAGCCTTTAATTTCATATTTTGTAATGTTTACCTAGAAATTTCAAATATGTTCCTTTACTATAAATCTATCTAGTTTTCACTTGTCAAATCCATCAAAAAATGTAATTTTAAACAAAAAATAAATTGCTTGTTTATCACACTAATTTTAGACGTCATTGCGAATATAATGAAGCAATCTTATAATTAGAATTATACATATATATGTCAGAAAACCAATTACAATTGCATCAAACTTTATGGAGTATTGCCAACGATTTAAGAGGTAATATGGATGCTGATGATTTTAGAGATTATATACTAGGCTTTATCTTTTACAAGTATTTAAGTAAAAAAATGTCTTTACACGCTAATGTAATTTTAAAACCAGATGGTTTAGAATATCACGAAGTGATAGGACATGAAGCAGAAGAAATCTTATTACAAGAAATAAAGTTAGATGCGTTAGATGCGTTGGGTTATTATTTAAAACCTACAGAATTATTTAGCGAATTAGCCAAAAGAGGAAACTCTGGTGGAACCAATAAATTTATTTTAGAAGATTTACAAAAAGTACTCACCAACATAGAGCAAAGCACTATGGGAAGTGAAAGTGAAGACGATTTTGGAAACCTTTTTGAAGATTTAGATTTAACAAGTAGTAAACTAGGAAAAACAGAAGAATCTAAAAATGAATTGATTGTAAAAGTATTAACGCATTTAGAAGGCATTGATTTTGATTTAGAAAACAATGAAAATGATTTGTTAGGCGATGCGTATGAATATTTAATTGGTCAGTTTGCTTCTGGAGCAGGAAAAAAAGCGGGAGAATTTTATACACCGCAACAAGTTTCTAAAATATTAGCACAAATTGTAACTACAGATAAAGAACGTTTAAAATCTGTGTACGACCCAACCTGTGGTTCTGGTTCTTTACTATTAAGAGTTTCTAAAGAAGTAAAAGAGGTTGGTGGCTTTTACGGACAAGAAAGCAACCCAACTACGTACAACTTATGCAGAATGAACATGATTATGCATGATGTACATTATAAAAAGTTTGATATTTATAATGAAGATACCTTAGTAAATCCATCACCAAAACACATAGACAAACGTTTTGAAGCCATTGTAGCAAATCCGCCTTTTTCTGCCAATTGGAATCCAGATAGTATTATTAGTGACGAACGTTTTTCTCCGTATGGTAAAATGGCGCCAAAAAGTAAAGCAGATTTTGCCTTTGTACAACACATGATTCATCAGTTAGATGAAAACGGAACCATGGCGTGCGTTTTACCGCATGGTGTTTTGTTTAGAGGTGCAGCAGAAGGACATATTAGAAAGTATTTAATTGAAGATAAAAACCAATTAGATGCCGTTATTGGTTTGCCGTCTAACATCTTTTTTGGTACAAGTATTCCCACATGTATATTGGTATTAAAAAAAGACAGAAGCAGTCATATTGAGCGCAGTCGAAATATTTTATTTATTGATGCAAGCAATCATTTTGATAAAGTAAAAACGCAAAATGTATTAACAGATGCGCATTTACAAGAAATTATAGATACCTACAGAACAAGACAAACCAAAGACAAATATAGTTATGTTGCCAGTTTAGAAGAAGTACAAGAAAACGATTACAATTTAAACATACCACGTTATGTAGATACGTTTGAAGAGGAAGAAGCAATTGACCTTTTAAGTATTTCTGCGGATTTAAAAGCATTAGAAAAAGATATTGCAGTAACTGATGCAACGATATCAGATTTTTGTAAAGAATTAAATATTGAAACTCCTTTTTAATTTTATACGCGTCATTGCGAACGAAACGCAGTGAAAGTGAAGCAATCTGTTTATGATGAAAGACGAAAACAAAATAACAATAAAGAATACAAGTAATCAACAAACAGATTGCTTCGTGCCTCGCAATGACGAATTGCAAGAGGTTTTGTCATTGCGAGGAGGAACGACAAAGCAATCTGTTTCTTTAATTCCTAAACTTCGCTTTAAGGAATTTGATGGTGATTGGGAAGAAACCACTTTAGGAAATTTATTCACTTTTAAAAATGGTTTAAATTCTGATAAAGAAAAATATGGTTCTGGTATAAAATTTATTAATGTCCTTGATATTATTGGTGAATCTGTAATTACTTATAATTCAATTATAGGAAAAGTAGAAGTTACAGAAAAAGAACTGGAAAAAAATGAAGTAGTTTATGGTGATGTACTTTTTCAAAGAAGCTCAGAAACAAGGGAAGAAGTAGGACAAGCCAATGTTTATGTTGATGAAAATAAAAGAGCTGTATTTGGTGGATTTGTGATTAGAGGAAGAAAAAAAGTAGATTATAATCCATATTTTATGAATTATTTACTAAAAACTTCATCAGCAAGAAAGGAAGTAACTACAAAAAGTGGAGGCAGTACAAGATATAATGTTGGTCAAGATAGTTTGAGTAAAGTCTTTGTTAAATTAACGAGTATTCCAGAACAACATAAAATAGCATCATTTTTAACATCCGTAGATACCAAAATACAACAACTCACCACTAAAAAGCAGTTATTAGAAAACTATAAAAAAGGTGCAATGCAACAATTGTTTAGTCAGCAATTGCGTTTTAAACCAGAGGATACCAATACAAACGTCATTGCGAGGACAAAGGACGAAGCAATCTCTAATTCGAAAAATGCACAAACCTCTTTCCCTGATTGGGAAGAGAAGAAGTTGGGGGAGGTTTCTATAATAACTATGGGGCAATCACCAGACTCAAAATCATATAATGAAAAAGGTAAAGGTTCTTTTCTAATCCAAGGAAACGCAGATATTAAAGGAAGAATTACAAGCCCAAGACAATGGACAAATGAACCTACAAAAACTTGTGAAATAGGTGATTTAATTTTAACTGTTAGAGCACCTGTTGGTTCAATAGCTAAATCTTTACATAATGCTTGTATTGGTAGAGGAGTTTGTTCTATTAAAAATAATAAAAATTCTAATATTGAGTTTTTATATCAATTTTTATTAAGCTATGAATTAAAATGGATTAGTTTAGAACAAGGAAGTACGTTTACAGCCGTTAGTGGAAAAGATATAAAATTATTAAAAATATCTGTTCCATCCCTAAAAGAACAACAAAAAATAGCTACTTATTTAAGTGCTATCGATACAAAAATAGAAAATGTACAAACACAAATAGAAAAAACACAAGCGTTTAAAAAAGGGTTGTTGCAGCAAATGTTTGTTTAAGAAAGAGCAGGAAACCCAACGAGCAGATTGCTTCATTCTTCGCAATGACGAGTTTTAAAGCAATGACGAGCGCATGAGTGTCATTGCGAAGAATGAAGCAATCCCACACAAGAGTGAGAACACAAGCGTTTAAAAAAAGGTTGTTGCAACAGATGTTTGTTAAATAAAATGCAGGAAACCCAACGAACAGATTGCTTCGTGCCTCGCAATGACGAGTTTTAAAGCAATGACGAGCGCATGAGTGTCATTGCGAAGAATGAAGCAATCCCAAACAAGAATGAGAACACAAGCGTTTAAAAAAAGGTTGTTGCAGCAAATGTTTGTTTAATAAAACGCAGGAAACCCAACGAACAGATTGCTTCATTCTTCGCAATGACGAGTTTTAAAGCAATGACGAGCGCATGAGTGTCATTGCGAAGAATGAAGCAATCCCACACAAGAGTGAGAACACAAGCGTTTAAAAAAAGGTTGTTGCAACAGATGTTTGTTAAATAAAATGCAGGAAACCCAACGAACAGATTGCTTCGTGCCTCGCAATGACGAGTTTTAAAGCAATGACGAGCGCATGAGTGTCATTGCGAAGAATGAAGCAATCCCACACAAGAGTGAGAACACAAGCGTTTAAAAAAAGGTTGTTGCAACAGATGTTTGTTTAATAAAATGCAGGAAACCCAACGAGCAGATTGCTTCATTCTTCGCAATGACGAGTGTTAATTAAGTTTATTTGCAATGACGTATTAGATTATGAAACCAGGATTCATTTACATACTAACCAACAAAAACAACACCACTTTATACATTGGTGTTACAGCCGATTTAGAGCAGCGAATAAAACAACATCAATCTAAAATTGATAAAAAATCTTTTACAGCCAGATATAATTTAAGTAAATTAGTTTATTATGAATCTTTTCAAATGATTGGTGATGCAATTGCAAGAGAAAAGCAGTTAAAAGGAGGAAATAGAGCGCAAAAAATTGCATTAATAGAAAGTATGAATCCGGAATGGGAGGAATTGTTTTATGAGTGTTAACGTACTCGTCATTGCGAGGAGGCACGACAAAGCAATCCCACGCAAGAGTGAGAACGCAAGAGTAAAAACATACAGAAAATGCATACGGGTTAAAACAAGAGTAGGAAACCCAACAAACAGATTGCTTTGCTTCGTACCTCGCAATAACTAACTCGCAATAACAGAGGACTCAAACAGATTGCTTCGGCAAAAAAGCCTCGCAATGACAGAAGGAAAGAAAAACAATGTTTTACGCATCTTTTTTAAGAGTTTCGCACGTTTTTTAGTTATATTTGAATAAGTATTTTTCACCAATTACTGTAAATTATAAGTGTTTTTCACTAATTGTAAGTGTTTTTCACCAAAATTTAAAAAACTATTTTTCACCAAAATCAATGAATAATAAGCCTTTTTCACTTAAAATAACTGTTTTTCGCGGTAAAACAGCACCAGAAGAAGCCTATTTAGTAGGTTATGGAGCTATTATTGAAGCCTATAATTTAGAAGTGCCAATACCAAATCAATTGGCATTAATTAGTTTTAAAAAGAGAAAGTACACTACAGAAAATTTTAAAGTATTTACATCTAGACATCAACCAGAAGAAACACTTTACAAGCAACTTATATTTGCCTTAAAATATGAAGGAGTTAACTTATTAGTCTTAAAAAAACTATTCGAAAAAATACCACAACAAGAAATAGAAAACATTATTACTTTAGAATTATTAGGACAATATAGTCGTAGAATTTGGTTTTTGTACGAATGGTTTTTTGGAATTAAATTAAATATAAAAGATTTAACTAGTGGGAACTTTGTTTCTTTATTAGATAAAAAATTACAATATGGTGTAAAAGGAATAAGATCTTCTAGACATCGTATTGTAAATAATCTTCCAGGAACAGTAGATTTTTGTCCGTTAATTTTTAAAACCGAAAAACTAGAAAATCATATTAGCGCCAATGTTGCTAGTAAAAAAAATGTTTTTCTAAATAGTATTCATAAAGACGTATTACAACGAGCATCTTCATTTTTGTTACTAAAAGACTCTAAAGCATCTTTTACCATAGAGGGAGAAAAACCCACAAACAATAGAGCAATTCGTTGGGGAAAAGCAATTGGACAAGCAGGTTCTAAAAAATTAAGTATTTCAGAATTAGAACGTTTACAACAAATAGTCATAGAAAATAGCCGCTTTACAAAAATGGGTTTGCGCACAGAAGGTGGTTTTATAGGTGAACATGATAGAAGTACAGGAGAACCAATTCCAGATCATATTTCTGCAAAATATGAAGATTTAACACCATTATTAAATGGGTTAACGGCAACAAATGAGATTTTACAAGATGAAACTTATGACGCAGTTTTAGCAGCTACTACTATAGCATTTGGTTTTGTTTTTATGCATCCTTTTGTAGATGGTAATGGTCGTTTACATCGGTATATAATTCATCATGTTTTAGCAAAAAAGGCGTTTACACAACAAGGCGTAATTTTTCCCGTATCATCATCAATATTAGATCATATAAACGATTATAAAAATGTTTTAGAAGAATATTCACATCCTTTGTTAGATTATATTTCTTGGAAAGAAACGAAAGACCATAGTGTAGAAGTTGCAAATAAAACCATTGATTTTTACCGTTATTTTAATGCAACAAAACAAGCAGAATTTTTATATGACTGTGTAGAAGATACTTTAGAAAGAGTAATTCCGGAAGAAGTAAACTATTTACAAAAATATGATGTATTTAAAAAGTATATAGATAATCATTTTGAAATGCCTGATAAAATGGTTGCATTATTGGTTCGTTTTCTAGAACAAAACGAAGGTATATTATCAAAAAGAGCTTTACAAAAGGAGTTTTCAGCATTAAAAGCTACTGAAATTAAAGCTATAGAATTAAATTATAAGCAAATTTTTTAAATCAGTTTATGAGCAAACAATCAGAACTTCAACTAGAAAACAATCTAATTAAACAATTAGTTGGTTTAGGCTATCATAAAGTAACTGTAACAGATGTTGTTTCATTGGTTTCTAATTTAAAAAGGCAGTTAGAAGCGTTTAATCAACTTACATTTTCAGATAAAGAATTTTCTGCCATTTTAAATCATTTAGAAAAAGGTAATGTTTTTGATAAAGCCAAAACGTTAAGAGGTCGTTTTCAGTTTGTAAATGATAACGGAGAAGCTACTTATATTCGTTTTTTTGATAGTGAAAATTGGAATGCGAATTTGTTTCAAGTTACCAACCAAATCACCCAAGAAGGTACTTATAAAAATAGATACGATGTTACTTTATTAGTCAATGGTTTGCCATTGGTACAAATAGAATTAAAAAGACGTGGTTTAGAAATAAAAGAAGCATTTAATCAGATTAATCGTTATCAAAAACATTCTTTTTGGTCTAATCATGGGTTATTTCAATACGTACAACTATTTATAATTAGCAACGGAGTAAACACAAAATACCTTGCTAATAATGAGTTACAGTCTGTAAAACAAACCTTTTTCTGGTCGGATGTACAGAATAAAAACATTAGAGAATTAACCCATTTTACTGCTGCTTTTTTAAATACAAATCATTTAGGCAAAATGATTGCCAAGTATATTGTAAGAAACCAAACACATAAAATTTTAATGGTGTTAAGACCATACCAATTTTATGCAGTAGAAAAACTAGTAGCGCAAGTAGAAAACAATACAGACAACGCATATATATGGCACACAACGGGTTCTGGTAAAACCTTAACATCATTTAAAGCGAGTCAGATTATTATGGATTTGCCATCTGTAGATAAAGTGTTGTTTGTGGTAGATAGAAAAGATTTAGACTATCAAACCATGAAAGAATTTAATTCTTTTAAAAAAGATAGTGTAGATGTTACCAAAAACACCAATAACCTAGTAAAACAACTCGCAAGCGATTCTAAATTAGTGTTAACAACCATTCAGAAATTAAACAATGCTATTTCTAAAGAACAGTATAAGAAGAAATTAACAACGTTAAAGAATAAGCGCGTAATACTTATTTTTGATGAATGCCATAGAAGTCAATTTGGAGAAACGCACAAACTAATTACCGACTACTTTACAAATTCGCAATTATTTGGTTTTACAGGAACACCCATTTTTGCAGACAATGCATCTAAAAACGATTTAGGAAAAAGAACCACCAAAGACTTATTTGGCAACTGTTTGCACAAATATGTAATTACAGATGCAATAGGAGATGATAATGTATTAAAATTTGGAATAGAATATATAGGACGTTACAAAAAGAAAAGCAACACATTACTAGATATTGATGTAGAAGATATAGACAAAACAGAAGTTTTTAAAGACGAAAAACGTTTAGAAAAAATTGCAGATTATATTATAAAATACCACAGTACAAAAACAGATAATAAACATTTTTCTGCCTTGTTTGCTGTAAGTAATATTAAAAGTTTAATTAAATATTACGATATTTTTAAAGCTAAAAAATTAGCTGGAGAGCACAATTTAAGAATTGCAACTATTTTTTCTTATGGAGCAAATGAAGCAAATGAAGATGCGCAAGATAATTTACCAGACGATGAATTTGATGTTGCTGCAGAAAGTGAATTAAGCTATAAATCTAGCCATTCTAGAGAAAAATTAGATGAATACATTGTAGATTATAACCAGATGTACAACACTAGTTTTTCTACAAAAGACAGTAAATTATTTGAAGAGTATTTTAAAGACATTAGCAAACGTTTAAAAGAACGAGAAAAGAAGAATTTTAATGATGCTAAAGACCGTTTAGACATTGTTATTGTTGTAAATATGATGCTTACTGGCTTTGATGCTAAAAAAGTAAATACCTTGTATGTAGACAAAAATTTAAAACAACATGGTTTAATTCAGGCTTTTTCTAGAACCAATAGAATATTAGGAGAAAAGAAATCTCAAGGTAATATTGTATGTTTTAGAAACTTAAAAAAGGCTACAGATGAAGCCATTACATTGTTTTCTAATAAAGAAGCCAATGAAACTATAATTGTGCCACCTTATGAAGATATTGCTACAAAATTTGATGAAACCTTAAAAGCATTATTAACAATTGCACCAACTCACCAAAGTGTAGATAATTTAGTAGGAGAGGAGCAGAAATTTCAATTTGTACAAGCGTTTAGAAGGCTTTTAAGAGCAAAAAACGTTCTAGAATCTTATGTAGATTTCGACTGGAAAACTTTAGATATTGATGAGCAAACATTTGAAAACTATAAAAGCGAATATTTAGATATTAAAGATTTTGTAGACGAACAAAGAAGAACTCATAAAACATCAATTTTAAACGATGTAGATTTTGAGTTAGAATTAATTCATAGGGATGAAATAAATATCGTTTATATTTTACAGTTATTATCTAAAATAAAAGTAAAAGATAAAACAGAAGCTCAAAAACAGAAAAAAGCAATTATAGATTTATTAGGTGGTGATGTAAAATTAAGAAGTAAAAAAGAACTCATAGAAAAATTCATAGAAGAAAATTTACCGCATATTAATGATGTAGATGCTATTACTGATGAATTTGAAAAATTTTGGCAACAAGAACGAGTTTTAGCATTATCAAAAATTTGTGATGAAGAAAACTTAGATCAACAACAATTCAATTCTTTAATTGATAGCTATGTGTATAACGGACAAGAACCCATTAGACAAGACGTTTTTAAATGTTTAGAAAATAGACCAAGTATTTTAAAGGCTCGTGAAATTGGTGAAAGAATTATCTCTAAAATGAAAAAATTTATTGATGTATTTGTTACAGGAATGACTGCATAATTTATAACCTTCAATATTGACCTCGTTTTTATTCAAATTAATTTAGAATATTACTATCTGTAGAATCGCGTATTTGAAATTTATTTGACCATTGTACCGAATATTCAATTCTAGTGCCAACTAGAAAAACGGATTTGGTGTTATTTCTTATATTATTTATTGTTGGATAGAATCTATAACATTTATTCTACAATCATAGAACACAATTAACTTTAAATATTATCGCAAAATTGCATTATACAAATATGTACTATAATTTATATTATGTTAAATAGACTTTATAAAAGAAAGTAAATGAATACACTCTTTTATAATTATGACGTTTATTTAATAGCCTCTATTCCTCTGGTTCTTGTTCTAATTCTTATTGCGTCTTCTACAGGATATACAAATATTTTTCCATCGCCCACCAAACCTTCAGATGCATTGTCTAGAATTACATTAATGGCTATTTCTAAATTAGCATCACTAACAATACAGATAATCATAATTCTAGTTTGTAGAATCATAGATAATTCAGTACCACGATATCGTTCTTTATATGTTTTTTGCATTCCGCTTCCTTTTACAGGAATTACCGTATTACAAGGAATTCCTGCTGCTTTTAAACCAAGCTGAACATCTTTTAATTTTGAGGGTCTTATAACTGCTTCAATTTTTTTCATGTCTTTCGTTTTTAGTTGATTTATAATTACTCAAAAGTAGAATATGCTTCTACACCAAATGAAACTGCATCAATTCCTGCAGATTCTTCTTGTTTAGAAATTCTAATACCAATAGTCTTTTTCATAATGATCATAATAATGTATGTTAAAGTAAAAGAAAAAGCACCAATTACTAAAATACCCAATGCCTGTACTCCTAACATGGCAGCTCCACCTCCAAAAAACAAACCACCATCAGTTGCAAATAAACCCACTGCTAACGCACCAAATAAACCATTAACACCATGCACAGCAATGGCTCCAACAGGATCATCAATTTTTAATTTATCAATAAATAATACAGCAACATCTACTAAAACACCCGCAATTAAACCAATAATAATGGCAGCATTGGTGTCTACAACGTTACAACCTGCTGTAATAGCCACTAAACCAGCTAGCACACCATTCATAGTCATGGTAATATCTATTTGTCCGTATTTAAAATAGGTATAAAACATGGTAGAAATTCCACCGGCTGCAGAAGCTAAAAAAGTATTTGCTGCAACAGTTCCAATTAATTCCCAATTACCAACGGCACCTAAAGTAGAACCCGGATTAAAGGCAAACCAACCAAACCACAAGATAAAAGCACCCACTGCTGCCAATGGTAAATTATGACCAGGAATAGCATTTGCTTCTCCATTTTTTTGGTACTTCCCTATTCTTGGGCCTAAAACAATGGCTGCTGCTAAAGCAGAAAAACCACCCATGGCATGCACAGCTGCAGAACCTGCAAAGTCATTAAAACCTTTTAAAGCCAACCAACCATTAGGATTCCATACCCAATTGGCAACTAACGGATACATTACCGAACAGAATATAAACACATAAATTGCGTAGCTCCAAATTTTCATACGCTCTGCTACAGCGCCCGATACTATAGAGATCGAAGCGATTGCAAACCCTAGTTGAATAAACCAAAAAAGCTTGTTAGAAACGGTTAAACCTAAGCCTAAATCTTCTGTTGTAATTCCAACATCAAAAGCAAACCAACCGTTAGAGTTTCCGTAAGCAATTCCGAAACCTAATATATAAAAGGCAATACCTCCAAAAGTGATATCAATAATAACCTTTGCAATAATGCTCATGGCATTTTTAGATCGTACAAACCCGGCTTCTAATAAGGCAAAACCACCTTCCATAAAGAAGATAATGGCTGCACAAATAGCCACCCAAATAGTGTCTATTGCGTTAATTAATTCTGGTTGTTCTGTTACTACTGGGGTAATAGTTGAATACATAAATATATTTAATTGTTAAAGTTTTTAAATATACTATGGATGTTAGAGAATGTCCCTTTTAATAAAATAATAAAAAAGAGATAATCGGCTAATATTTATTATAACACTATTTTTAGGGCTTTAAAATGAGATATACTCAATTTTATGAAATTTAAAATGCTAATTACATGTTTTGTGTATAAAAATTGTAATCTTTTAAAACCACATCTATAAATTCTTTATCGTTTTGATGAACCGATTTAATTTCGGTGACTTCTAAAATTTTAGTACGTAGCTTAATTAGAGTTTTATAATCGTTAAATTTCTTAGCAGAACGAAACGTACTTTTAATTATACGAGCATCATTATCAGACAATTTAATCACGTTCGGATACGTGGGTACGTAGGTATTTGAAATGTTTTCTAAAATGGTTTCAGAAAATTTTACATCATCCTTTAGGTAAATAACTACCGTATTGGCAATGATATCACCAAAACGTTGGTTATTATCTGTAAATAAGACTAGAAAGAAACCAATCATTTTTCCAAAGAAAAAAAGCAACATTAATAAGGCTATTTCACTGTCTAACCCCAGTGAGGCAACATAGACAAACAACAAGGTAAATAAGTTAAAATCTACCATTCTTAAAAACCAACGGATCATAAAATCTGTGGTTGAGGGTTTAAAACCATCAACATTAATCACTTTTAAATTTAATAATTTTTTACCTACTGTCTGCCCGTCTAACAATAATTCTGTGTATAAAGAATAAAAGGTAACAGGTAAAAATAGCATTACATCTATGGCACGCAATGACCAAGAATCTCCGTTTACAGCAGCATCGAACATTTTAAAGTCTAAAAACTTGATAGCAAAATAGAGATAAGCAAATTTAATTACATTGTCTAAACCAAACGCCAAGAGCCTTTGCCCCACATTTGCAAGGGTAAAATTGATGTTTACATTTTGTGCTGTTTTTATTTGGAGTCTTTTCATGCAATGTTTAAATTCGCTCGTAATGAGAGAGGTCGCTTTTATAAAGCAAAATAAAGAAAAATGGCTCGAATTTGAACAAGGTTTTTCAAATAAAGAGAAAAAAAGTCCAGATGACATCGCCAACCTGCATATAAAAATCATGAACGATTTGGTATATGCCCAAACCTACTATCCAAAAAGTAAAGTTACCTTATATTTAAACAAATTAGCAAAGTCTAGTTTTGACAAGGTGTATCACTCTAAAAGGCGCGATAAAAACGTATTTTTATATTTCTTTTTTGATAAAGTACCACTACTCGCCTACCAATACAGAAAATATATTTACTTATCTTTTATTGTCTTTTTTGCCTGCTTTTTCATCGGTTTATTATCTACTTTGAACGATGTTTCTTTTGCACGTCAAATTTTAGGCGATACTTATATAGACAAAACGCTAGAAAACATAGAAAGTGGCGATGCCATGGCTATTTACAAAGGCGGCAGTAATTGGGGGAGTTTTATAGGTATTTATGACAATAACCAACGTGTAGGCTTAAATATGTTTCTATCTGGATTATTTATAGGAATAGGCACTGGTTTTTATGTAGTTTATAATGCCATTATGGTGGCGGTTTTTCAAGCTTTTTTTTATCAAAATAATAGTTTGTTTGATAGTTTAAAAGGAATTTGGATTCATGGAACCTACGAGATTTTTAGTATGATTATAGAAGCTGCAGCCGGTTATATTGTTGGCGCAAGTATTTTATTTCCGGGAGCTTACAAACGCTTCGAATCTTTTAAACGTGGCATGAAAGCTGGCTTTTATATCTTTATAAGCACCATTCCGTTTACCTTAATGGCGGCTTTTTTAGAAGGTTATATTACAAGATATTCTAATACAATGCCCACTATTATCTGTTTTGCTATAATTGGTTTTAGTTTGGTTTCTATTAGTTATTACTACCTAATTTTACCTTTTAAGGTGGCCAATAAATACAATGTACGTTGATGAAAAAAAGAATATTTCTTTTCTTACTTTTTTTTGCAACCATTGGTTTTGGGCAGATTAAAAATGATAGTCTTCTTCTTTTAGAAAAAGACACGATTCAGTATGAAAAAACGATTGAATTTGCACAAAAACGGACTTTTAAAGAAGATTTAAAAGAAAAATACAACGATAAAGAGTTTGTATATACAGAAGAAGCAGAAAAAAAGAAAGAGAAAAAAGAAGATTCGGCCGTAAGTGCTGCTATTGTTGGTGCCATCCTTTATTTTATTAGTAACATTTTTCCTTTTTTATTAGGCGGAATTATCATTTTTATCATTCTTAAAACATTTTTAGGTACAGATGCCAGTTTCTGGAATTTTAAAAACCCAAAAAAGAAAGTTGCCAAAAAATTAATTTACGAAGACGAAGATATCCACGAAACAGATATTGATGGCTTGTTACAAGAAGCTATTCATAGTAAAGAATACAGATTGGCAGTTCGGTATTACTATTTGTCTGTCTTAAAAGTATTATCTAACAAGAAACTAATTGATTATCATAAAGATAAAACCAATTCAGAATACCTTTTCGAAATTGAAAATACCCAAACCAGAACCGATTTTTCCTATTTATCGTATGTCTATTCGTATGTTTGGTATGGAGATTTTCCAATAGATGAAACCAACTTTAAACTGGCTGAAAACAAGTATAAATCTTTTAAAAACTCTTTAAAATGATGCTACTTCAACAGTTTAAAAAATACGCTCCGCTCCTGTTCTTTTTTGCACTAATAAGCTGTAATAAAACAGATTGGACAGAAAATTTTAAAGAAAAAGAGAAAAGTCCGTTTGGTAATTACATCATTTATAACGAAGCCTCCACACTTTTTAAGAAGGATAGCGTTACTTTATTAAAACAGAACATTTACGATTATTTAATGTTTGAGTCCCTAATTGACAGTACTAAAACTCAAAATTATGTATCTATAAAACACAGTGGGTATAAATACACAAACGGAACCACAGCAGAGCTTTTAAATTTTGTAGCTAAAGGAAATAATGTGTTTTTGGCTTTTAACAATTTTAGAGATACTTTAAAAGCGTCTTTAAAGTTTACAACCAATAATTTAGATAAGGATGTATATGCTATAAAAGCGCTAAAAAAATTAAAAGGAACTTTTCAGTTAAAGAATACTCAATTTTCTAAAACCTCTTTTACGTTTGATAGAAACATCCGTAGAAATTACTTTTTACAATACAATGAAAACGCTACCACTGTTTTAGGAACCATGGAAGTTGATGGAGAAAAAGTACCTAATTTTATTAAAATTCATCATGGTAAAGGGGCTTTTTACCTACACACACAACCTATTGCGTTTACCAATTACAATTTATTAAACGGAAACGAAGCGTATGCAGCAAATGTGCTTTCTTATTTACCAAATGCACCTGTAATTTGGGATCCGCAGATAAAGTCGAGTAAATATCAAGATGAAAAAGAAGACAATACCAACGTATTTAAATTTTTCTTAGCACATAAAACTTTAACGTGGTTTTTGTTTGTCTCTTTAATTGGGTTATTATTGTTTATGCTTTTTAACGCTAGAAGAAAACAACGTCCGATTCCTATTATAGCCCCTTTAAAAAACTCTACTGTTGCATTTACACAAACCATTGCCAATTTGTATTTAAAAGAACAAGACCATACCAATTTAGTTGATAAAAAAATAGCCTATTTTTTAGAAAAAATCCGTTCTAAATACTTGTTAAGTACGGCTAATTTAAATGCTGATTTTATAGAGAAATTAGCGTCTAAATCTGGAAATGAATTGCAAAGAACAAAATATTTAGTAAATACAATTATCACTTTAAATAAAAAGTCAGAATGTTCTGAGGAAGAATTAGTTGTGTTGCATAAAATTATTGAAAATTTCTTTAATAAATAAGATATGGAAGTACCAAATAACGAGGAAGTACAAGAAAATTTATCATTCGAAAATAGAATAGATTTATCGGAATTACAAGAGAGTGTTTTTAAGATTAAAAAGCAATTGCAAAAGGTAATTGTGGGGCAAAAAGACATGATGGATTTATTAATCGTTTCCCTCCTTGCAGATGGTCATGTTTTAATAGAAGGTGTTCCTGGAGTAGCAAAAACCATTACCGCTAAATTGCTTGCAAGAACTATTGATGTTGGCTTTAGTAGAATTCAGTTTACACCAGATTTAATGCCTTCGGATATTTTAGGAACTTCTGTTTTTAATGTAAAAACATCTGAATTTGAGTTTAAAAAAGGCCCTATTTTTTCTAGCATGATTTTAATTGATGAAATTAATAGAGCGCCTGCAAAAACACAAGCTGCTTTGTTTGAGGTGATGGAAGAAAAGCAAATTACTATAGACGGACAAACCTTTAAAATGGAAGAACCTTTTGTGGTGTTAGCTACACAAAACCCTATAGAACAAGAAGGAACTTATAGATTGCCAGAAGCACAATTAGATCGTTTTTTATTTAAAATAAATGTAGATTACCCAAATGCTAAAGAGGAATTAGAGATTCTTTTAAAAGAACAAGCCTTAGAAAACACCACCAAAGCAAGTAAAATAGAAACAGTAATTACAGGTAAAAAAATTGTTGAGTTTAGAAATTTAGTCAATCAGATTAAAATTGAAGATAATTTATTAAAATACATTGCCAATATTGTGGTGAATACGCGTTCTAATTCGTTTTTATATTTAGGCGCTTCACCAAGAGCAAGTATTGCTATTTTAGGTGCATCAAAAGCTTTTGCAGCGATTGAAGGACGCGATTTTGTAACTCCAGAAGATATTAAAAGAGCAACCATTCCGGTTTTAGAACACAGAGTTATTGTAACGCCAGAGCGAGAAATGGAAGGTTTAACAAGCAAACAAATTATAGAACAGATTATTGAAGCGGTGGAGATTCCGAGGTAGTTTTTTTAGTAGGCGGTGTAAAGTAAGCAGTTTGCAGTACACAGTCAACAGTAAAGTAATTGCAAGTACAGTTTGTCATTCCTGCGTAGGCAAGAATCCATAACAAAGTAAGTCTGGATTCCTGTTTTCACAGGAATGACAAAGGAAAGCAAGTAATTAACAATGTAGAGATTATAAGTTAATCTTTATGTGATTTCGAAATGAGGAACGATTGAGAAATCTAATATTGAAAGTAATTTCAAATGAGATTCCTCCTCATACTTCGTTCGGAATGACAGGCGTAAGATGAAATAAGTACAGTTTGTCATTCCTGCGTAGGCAGGAATCCATAACCAAGTAAGCATGAATACCTGTTTTAAAAGGAATGACAGAGAAAAACAAACAATTACACGATTAAACAAATAAACAATTACACAAAATATTGAAACATTTTTACAACACTTTATTCTTAAACAACCGATTTTTTTACATTCTAGGAGGAATTGCGCTCCTTTTTGTGGTTGGTTTTTTTATACCTATCTTTTTTGAAGTTTCTAAAGTGTTACTTTTTATCGTAGTGGTGTTGCTTTTGGTTGATATTTTTATTTTATATAAAACAAAAGATGCAATTACCGTAAACAGGTATTTACCAGAAAGATTATCGAACGGAGATGCTAATAAAATATCGTTGCAATTAAAAAACACCTACGGATTTAATGCGCATATCTCTATTATTGAGGAAATTCCGTATCAGTTTCAAAAAAGAGATTTTATCTTTCCTTTAATTTTAGCCAACAAAGAAGAAAAAACAATTCATTACGATTTAACTCCAACTGAAAGAGGTGTTTATTTATTTGGAAATATCAATGTATTTGCGAGTTCACCTTTGCAACTGGCTACTAAAAAATATGTTTTAGGCGAGGAAAAAGAACTAAAATGTTATCCCTCTTTTTTAAAATTGAGAGAATTCGATTTTAGAGCCTTTAATAATGATGCTATTTCTTATGGAACAAAAAAAGTACGTAGAATCGGACATTCATTAGAATTCGAGCAAATTAAAGAATATGTTTCTGGTGATGATATTCGCTCTTTAAACTGGAAAGCGACGGCAAAGAGAAGTCAGTTGATGATCAACCAATATGTAGAAGAGAAATCGCAACCGGTGTATTCCATTATTGATAAAGGTCGTGCTATGCAAATGCATTTTCATAATTTAAGTTTATTAGATTATGCCATTAATGCTACATTGGCAATTAGCAATGTTGTTCTTAGGAAACAAGACAAAGCAGGTATGTTGTCTTTTTCAACAAAGTTGGAGGATTGGGTGGTTGCAGAAAAAAGGAACTCACAAATGAGTTTAATTTCCGAAGCGCTACATAACATAAAAACAGATTTCTCAGAATCGGACTTTAGTACGTTATACTCAGTTGTTAAAAGGAAAATTACACAAAGAAGTTTACTTATTTTATATACAAATTTCGAAACTATGGATGGTTTAAATAGACAACTCCCCTATTTACGTGCCTTGGCAAAAAACCATTTGGTATTGGTTGTCTTTTTCGAAAATACCGCGTTAGAAGCATTAACTACAACAAAAAGTGATGCTGTTTTAGATGTGTATGACAGTATTATTGCTGAAAAATTTATGTACGAAAAGAAAAGTATTGTAAAAGAACTCAGAAAATACGGAATTCAGTCTGTTTTAACAAAACCAGAAAACTTAACAGGAGATACGATTAACAAGTATTTAGAGTTAAAATCTAGGGGATTATTTTAAATAAAACATATATTTGTCTGCTTAATTAACTAACTATAAAACTTAAAGAATGAATTGGTATTTAAAAGTATTAAAAGAACACATTACGCAGATTTTAATGGAAGAGCAAGAAGAGAAGAATTTTGGATGTTTCAATTATTCAATTTTCTAGCGATCATCGTTATAATGATTGTTTTTGGAGGTATTGCTGCATTATTGGAAACACCATCAATACTATTTATATCATATATTTATATTTTAGGTATAATTATACCAAGTTTAGCATTAGCTGTTAGAAGAATACACGATACAGGAAAAAGTGGATGGTTTTATTTAGTTTCATTAATTCCATTAGTTGGTAGTATATGGTTATTAGTTATTTATTATACAGATTCTCAAAACGGTACAAATAAATGGGGAGATAACCCAAAAGGAACTGGTAACAACGCTACGATAGATCAAATAGGTAAAGAATAAAAATATTTCAAAAGATATGTTAAAAGGTTGCTGATTTAGCAACCTTTTTTTGTTTTTTTTAAGAGTTATTAGCTCACTTAGCGTTTAAATAAACCTACTTTTGTGCAGTGAAAATTAGACAAAAATCAGAATCAGAATTTATTATTGTAATGGCATCTTTAATGTCTTTGGTTGCTTTTGCAATAGACGCATTATTGCCTGCAATTACAGATATTAGTAAAACAATACATATAGTAGATCCAAAAGACAATCAGTTATTTATAACTATGATTTTTTTAGGATTGGGTTTTGGACAACTTATTTCTGGACCTTTATCTGATAGTTTTGGTAGAAAACCAGTTATTTATGTTGGTTTTATTGTATTTGCCTTTGCTAGTTTTATCTGTGTTTTTGCGGACAGTCTAGAAATGATGATTTTTGGTCGGCTTTTACAAGGAATTGGGCTTTCTGCCCCAAGAACCATTAGTATTGCTATGGTTAGAGACCGTTTTAGCGGTAATTATATGGCTAAAGTGATGTCTTTTATTGTGGTTATTTTCATTTTAGTACCTGTAATTGCACCTGCTGTTGGTAAACTTGTTTTAGATTTATATGGTTGGAGATCTATTTTTTATGGTCAATTAATTATTGGCTTTTTTATCATGCTATGGGTCTGGAAGCGACAACCAGAAACCTTAAAAATAGAAAATCGAAAAAAGTTTAAATTATCCCTTTTTATTGAGGGATCTAAAGAGTTTTTTAAACATAAGTATGCTGTAATTTTCACTATATTTTCTGGTTTTATAACCGGTTCTTTTATGGTGTATTTAAGTGCAAGTCAACGAATATTTGAAGAGCAATATCATTTAAAAGAAGAGTTTCCTTATATTTTTGCAGGTCTTGCTATTAGTATTGGTTTGGCTACGTTTTTAAACGGAAAATTGGTTGTAAGGTTTGGGATGTTTAAGTTAGTCTCTATATTTACTGTAATTTTTACAGTAGTTCCTATTATTTATCTGTTATTATTTTCTGGAGAAAATAATCCTAGTATCTATGTTATTATCGCATTTTTTGCCATACAATTCTTTTCTATAGGTTTTCTTTTTGGAAATACCAGAGCATTGGCCATGGAATCTATTGGTCATATTGCAGGAGTTGGAGCCGCAATTAATGGTTTTGTTTCTACAATTATGGCGGTACCCATTGCAACGTATATTGGGAGTTTTATAGACCAAACAGCTTTACCTCTTTTTATTGGTTTTTTTGTCTGCGGTATTATTTCTTTAGCTTTAATAATGTTACTGAAACTTAAAAAAAATTAAGATAACTACGCTATTATCTTAAAAAGTATTTAAAATTCTTAAAATTATAGTATTTTGCACGGTTCTTAAATTTATTTGAACAATAAATATGTTTTTATGCGTAAATTATTATTCCTAATAGGTAGCTTTTTTATTTTTTTAACTTCTTGTAATTCAGTTGATAAAAAAGAAGAAAACCATAAAGGCTATACCATTAAAGGTGTTTTATCAACTACGGATACCCCTATTGTTTATCTTATCAATGAGCAGGATAAAAAGATAGATTCTTCTATTGTAATCGATAATACGTTTTCTTTTAAAGGAATAGTAACTACAACTAAAACACATCATCTACAGTTAAAAAATAAACCGAAGAAACATGCTATCGTCTTAGAAAATAGTAAGTACACAATACTTATAAATGATGATAAAGCAACTATTTCTGGCGGAAATCTAAATAATAAACAAGTTGATTATTCTAATTTACAAAACGACTTAGATACTAAAAAGCTAGTATCTCTAAATGCTTTTATAAAAGAAGAAATAAAGCTAGATAGCTTGCAAAAATCAATTAAAGCAATTGAATTAGAGAAGAAAGAAATTGCTAAAAGTTTTTTAATATCCAATGCAAATAATGTATTGTCTTCTACCCTATTCCCTACCATTCAAAACTTTAATTTAGAAGAACTTAAAGAAATTAAAAATAATACGGAAGTAGTTAAAACAAATACTTTAACAAGCCTTTTAGATGATGAAATTTCTAAGTTGCAGAAAATTGTTGACGAGGAACTGGCTGAAAAAAATAAAATTGCAGCTGCCAAAAAAGTTTATAGAAAACCGGCCATAATGTTTAGTGGAGACGGTTTAAAAGGAGAATTAATTTCCTTAGAAACTATTATAAAAGGTAAAAAAGTAATCTTAGTCGATTTTTGGGCAAGTTGGTGTGGTCCTTGTCGATTGGTAACTCCTAGGGTTAAAGAATTATATCATAAATATAAAAACAAAGGCTTTACAATTCTTACGGTTTCTGAAGATAAAAATAAAGAGGATTGGAAAAGAGGCATCGAGCAAGACGGTATGTTAAGTTGGTATCATATTTTTGATGATTATGGTAGAATTTCTACCATGCATGGCATTCGCACCATACCTTATATGGTTTTAATTGATGGCAACGGTGGCGTTATTAAAGAAAAAATTTCAATTACAGAATTAGAGTATCAACTTCAAAAATTATTATAATTTTTTATGGAAATTCCTATTGTTTATCAAGATGACTTTATCATTTGTGTTGCAAAACCAAATAATATATTAGTACATCATGCTCGTCACTCTAGAAATGTGGCTGATGAAAAATCTCTTTTGCAACTATTAGATGAGCAAATAGGTGGTAAATTTTATCCGATTCATCGATTGGATAGAAAAACATCTGGAATTATATTACTTGCCAAAGAAACTCAGTATGTTTCTAAGTTTCAAGATTTGTTTACTGCAAACGAAATTCAGAAAACGTATTATGGAGTTGTTCGTGGTTTTTCTCCTGAAACGAAAATTATTGATTCTCCTGTAAAAGGAAGAGATGCAAACGTTCACAAAGAAGCTTTAACACATTTAAGAACCTTAGAACAAGTTACTTTAGATATTCCTGTAAAACCGTATGATTCTTCTCGTTATAGTTTGGTAGCGTTATTGCCTAAAACAGGAAGAATGCATCAATTACGTGTGCATTCTAACAAAATAAGTCACCCTTTAATTGGAGACACAAAATACGGAGACAAGAATCATGATGTTATGTTTGAGGAAAATTTTGGTTGGAAAAACATGTTTCTACATGCTGGAAAATTAGAATTTAAGCACCCTTTTACCGAAAAAGACCTTATTTTAAAAGCTTCTTTTCCAAAAGATTGGATTGCGTTATTTAAAGCTTTTTCTTGGAGAAACCCGTTAGATTAATTTTGGTAGGTTTTTATTTATAGAAATAAAAACCTATGTAGTTATCTTTGGTGTTGGGTCATTTTCTTTGATTCTTTTTCTAATTTTCTTTTCAATTTCAAACACATTTTTTATTCCAGATATATATACCACATCAGGCACAAACCTGTCGGCACCTTTATTTCTGCTTTGCATTTTTCCTGTTCTTAATTCTAGCTCTAATTCTCCGATTCCAGATTTATTACTACTCATCTTTATATTTCCAGAAAACTGTTCCCAGTCTTTAACGATTAATTCACCAGTTCTATATTTTATAAACCTGGTCTCTGTTCCAACAAAATACCCTCCTTTTTGAAAAAGCTGCACGAATGCCCAAATAAATAACCCAATACCAACAACTACAAACAAACCAATTACCAAACTTGGTACTAATATTGGCTCCCAATTATCTAAGCTTCCAGATGTTGGCACATCATTCTCTTTAAAATGAACTTCTTTTCCTGACAACACAGGTACTATAAAGGCAATTACGAAAATACTAACAAAAGCATTCCAGAATAATGAGAAGAACAAAAGAAATAACCCTTTCTTTTTTGGATAATTTCTAGCGCTTTTAATTATAAAATCGGCTTGTTCAGGACTTATTAAAGTCCTTAATTCAACTGGAATAGTATTTGATCTCATTGGGTTTTAATTATGCAGTTTAATCACTATTTTTATTCTTTAAAAATTTTATGACCTCTAAACCTGACTCGTAGTAAAATTATGAGATTGTATACAGAAGTTCTGTAAAAAATTAAATAGAACAAGGGATAAATAAAACGTTATTTATTTTCACTAAAAATCCATGTTAAAGCTTTGTCTTTTGTTGCTCTAAAAATAGTATTATGTTTTTCATTAGGTTCGTCTTCATATTTCCAGATTAATTCACCTTTAGTCTTTTTTAATTTCTGGTTTAATTTATTTGTAAAAGTAGATATATCAGCAACACTAGAACCAGCATACCAAAGCCTTTTGTTTTTATAATTATTTTCTTTGGTTAAGTTTTCGTAATTTTTAACCAAGTAATTTTCATTAAACCATAAAGAAGGATCCATTGCTATAAAATAGTCAAACATGTTTGGTTCTAAAATGAATGTTTCAATAACAAATAAACCAGCCAAAGACTCGCCTATAATTACCTTTTTGTTTGATGTTCTATATTTTCTATCTATTACAGGAAATAATTCATTTTTAATAAATTTTCTAAAATTATCTGCTCCTCCTGGATTTTTAATAAATTTTAAATCGTATTCAATGTTTGATGGTCCTGTTAAATCTCTTCCTCTTTCCGTATTTTCAATACCAACCAATATTACATTAGGAATTTTATTTTGTTTAATTAACGTATCTAATGTGTTTGCTATATGCGGAAAATCTTCTTTTATACCACCATCTGGCATGTAGATTACTGTTAAGCTATCTTTAGAAGCATTATAGTTTGGAGGTGTCCAAACATTTATTACTCGTTCTTCATTAGTGAATTTTGAGTTTATTTTTAAACTGTCATGTTTTGGAATCGGGTCATTATAAACTGTTGCGCTATTTTTACAACTAGCAGTTAGAATTATGATGAATAAGTAAAAAATATGTTTTTTCATAAGTTTTTTTATGTGTGAGAACTGAATTTTTTAATAAACACAAAAAGCTAGCAAACAAGTGTAGCCCTGATTGCAGCAATTGTTTGAGCTCTTTTTTATTCTTTTTCGGAATAAAAAAAGCGAGTGCTAAAAGCAGGAAATAGCTTCAAAAAAAAAGTTTCAAAACTTATTGCTCTATAGACTGTGCGTTAAAACCAATTAACTCTCCATCCTCAAAAGAAGGTGTAATTTCTATGGGGTTACAACAAACCTCGCAATCTTCTATATAGGTTTGTTGGCGCACGCTTTGATCTAAAATCATTGAAATATCTTCCCAACAATGTGGACATTGAAAAAAATGCTCCAACTCCACTATTCGATTACTTTCAAAATTAATTTTCCATTTTTTTCTCCAGTAAACAATCTATTATAGGTTTCCTGAAAGTTTTCGATACCTTCATAGATATCTTCTCTAGATTTTAATTTCCCTTCTTTCATCCAAATAGCCATTTCTTTGGCTGCTTTTCCAAAATCTTTGGTATAATCCATTACTACCATCCCCTTCATGGTAGAACGAGTTACCAATAAAGACAAGTAATTGCTTGGACCTGTTATCTTTGTTTTGTTGTTGTATTGCGAAATTGCACCACAAAGAACTACGGTTGCATTCATTCTTAATTTGCTTAAAGCCGCGTCTAAAATTACGCCTCCAACATTATCAAAATAAACATCAACCCCTTTTGGGCATTTTCTTTTTAATGCTGTATAAATGTTTTCTGATTTATAATCGATTGCTTCATCAAAACCTAATTCGTTTTTAATATATTCACACTTTTCTTTTCCACCAGCGATACCAATTACTCTACAACCTTTTAGTTTAGCAATTTGTCCGGCAATACTACCAACTGCTCCTGCAGCACCAGAAATCAATACAATATCTCCTTCTTTAACATTTGCAACTTCTAGTATTCCAAAATAAGCAGTCATACCTGGCATTCCTAAAACACCTAAAAAAGTAGGCATTGGTGCTACTTTTTCATCTACTTTAAAACAGCCTTCTCCGTCTGAAACAATATATTGCTGTACACCACCCCAACCAGAAACACAATCTCCTATTTGAAAATTAGGGTTGTTGTTATTTTGAATTACTTTACCAATAGAACCTGCACGCATTACGCTATCTATGGCAACTGGAGGAATGTAAGATTTTGTGTCATTCATCCAACCACGCATTGCTGGATCTAAAGAAACATAATGTTGTTGAATTAAAATTTCTCCTTCTTCTAGTTCTGGAACTGGAGTTTCTTGAATTTGCCAAGTATTTTTATCTGGCGTTCCTTTTGGACGATTTTTTAGGGTGATTTGCTTATTGGTCATTACTAACATTTTAGATTCTAAAAATAGTATTTTTTAAGAATCAATCAAATTTAAAATACAATTTTAATTTATTTTTTTATTAAATATAAATTTCAATAAAAAATATAAAAAACACAAGTTTATATATATTAAATATTTAAAAAAAAAAATAAGTCCATCAATTCTTCCTTGTAAAGACTCTATTTACTGGTGAAATCTTCTTTTTTTTTGCTCAAAAAAATAGCCTATAATTCTCTATTTATTGAGATATAAATAAGAACCAAGACACTACAGGATAGTTAAATATAAAATTGTAAATAAATTTACTTAATATTGTTTTTTTATAAAATATTTCAAAATAGATTTAAAAAAATACGAATACCGCTTTTTTTTAACTTTTGTTTTACAAATAAAAAACCAATAACTCCCCCACTATTTACAACAACTAACTTTCGCAATATACTTGTGAAGTTTCTTGTTTTTAAGAGTTTTAAGAAAACGAAAAACAATTAACACAAACTTAATATATTATGAATAACCTAAAAAAATTATCAATAGTACTTGCTATTGCTTTTTCATTTCAAAATTGTGAAAATGAAGAAAGAAACGTCGAAGTAAACGAACCTCAAGGGGTTACTAGTCCAACCAACCTTGAAGGAGAGTCTGCCAATTACACTGTGAGTCAATTTGGACAAAACTCTTATTGGGCAAGTTGGATTGTTGATGTAAATACAACAAACCGATTAAAATCTTACCATAATAGCTCAGCAAATTTATTTGCTTTAGGCAATGTGCCTATTTATTTTGCGGCAGGATCTGGTACTTACAATGCATTATCTTATGGACCACCAAACAACTATATTGTATGGGGTCAAGAGCTTTTGCAAGCTGCTAAAAACTATGGAAATGCAGCTATAGCTTATGTTGCAGCACATGAAATGGGACACCAAGTTCAGTTTAGAAACTACGGAATACCAAGTAGTAACAATGTTAGTGCGGTAGAACTTGAAGCAGACGGTTTTTCTGGTTACGCTCTTTATAAAACGTATTCAACTAACTGGAATAGTGTATCATCAGCTTACAGTTTTGCACAAGCAATTGCCGGGGCAAGCGGTTCATCTCATGGTTCTGCTCCACAAAGACGTTCTGCGTTTAGATTAGGATGGTGGATGGCCCAAACTTATGGTACATTTACTCCTGCACAACTTGATCAATACTTTTTCTACTACTATAATCAGTATGTTTTAGGAGGATTGCTTAAACAAGAAGTTGCTAAACCTAAAGGAATTACACCTGAATTAGATAATTTTATACTATCTAAAATTGATGAATTAACTAAAATCAATAATGGCGAAATTTCTGAAGAAGAATTCTCTAACTTAGAATCTAAATAAATTATCAACTAACCAAATCAGTTAATTGTTTTTAAAGAGGAAATTTATTTTTCCTCTTTTTTTATGCGCTTTATTTTTTTTAAAATAAATTTTAATAACTCAACAAGTCTAAAATTTGTTTTTCTAGTCCGTTTTTACCTACCAAATATTGATCTTCTAAACCCTTATCAAACGGAATTGGAGTTTCTAAACTTGCAATACGCTTTACAGGCGCGTCTAAATACTCGAAACAGTGCTCGTTAATTAAAGCAGAAATATCACTTGCAATACCACCAAACAGGGAATCTTCTTGCACAATAACCGCTTTACCTGTTTTTTTAACCGAAGCATAAATGGTCTCAACATCTAAAGGTTGTAAAGTCCTTAAGTCGATAACATCTACTGCAATGTTTTTTAAGTTTACTAAAACAGCTAAAACCCAATGAATTGCCACTCCGTAACTAATTATTGTAAGTTGATCTCCTTCTTTTAAAAGTGCTGCTTTTCCTATTTCTGTTGAAAAATAATTTTCAGAAACCTCCTGATAAACAGACCTATACAGTGCTTTGTGTTCGAAAAAAAGCACAGGATTCGGGTTATTAATCGCTTCAATTAATAAACCTTTTGCGTCTTGCGGAAATGCAGGATACACCACAATTAAACCAGGTGTTTTGGTAAACCAAGCTTCATTGGTTTGACTGTGAAAAGGACCTGCGCCAACTCCCGCTCCACAAGGCATTCTTACCACGATATCTGCATTTTGCCCCCATCTATAATGCGATTTTGCTAATAAATTAACAATTGGATTAAAGCCCGACGACACAAAATCTGCAAATTGCATTTCTATAACAGATTTTATGTTATTTACAGACAAACCATAACCCGCAGAAACAATGGCAGATTCGCAAATTGGCGTATTTCTAACGCGCTCTTTGCTAAATTTCTTTACAAATTGATCTGTTATTTTAAAAGCCCCTCCGTATTCTGCAATATCTTGTCCCATGATAATTAAATCATCATACTTTTCCATAGACTGTTCTAATCCTTGAGAAATAGCATCTATAAAACGAATGTTTTCCTTCTTACCAGCAGGTATTATTGCCTTGTAATGGTGCTTTTTGTACACATCCTTTAATTCGGTTTCTAAATTGGGGATCACTTTTTCTTCCTTAAAAGCTATTTGAAGATGTTCATTTATTTCATGAATAATTGCTTCTTTATATGAAACCTCTATTTCTTCGGATAAAATTCCTTCATTTTTAAGAAATTCTTGATAATTTTCTAAAGGATCTTTGGCTCCCCAAAAATCTAAATCCGCTTGCGGAACATATTTTGTACCACTTGCCTCTTCATGACCGCGCATTCTAAAGGTTTTAAACTCTAATAAAATGGGTCTTGGTTCTTTACGGACACTTTTTGCTAACTCATTAACTTTTGTGTAGACTTCTAAAATATTATTTCCATCAATAATATGGCTTTCTATACCGTAACCAATTCCTTTATCTGCAATATTTTCACATTTAAACTGCTCTGAAGTTGGTGTAGATAAACCATACCCATTATTTTCTACACAAAATAATACAGGTAAACTCCAAACGGCAGCTATATTTAAGGCTTCGTGAAAATCACCTTCACTTGTACCACCTTCTCCCGTAAAAACAGTGCAAACCTTGTGGTTGTTTTTTAACTTATAACCTAATGCAATGCCGTCTGCGACACCTAGTTGCGGACCTAAATGAGAAATCATGCCTACAATATGATATTCTTGTGTACCAAAATGAAAGCTTCTGTCCCTACCTTTTGTAAAACCATTCATTTTACCTTGCCATTGAGAAAACAATCGATATAACGGAAGTTCTCTCGTTGTAAAAACCCCTAAGTTTCTATGCATTGGTAAAATATACTCGTCTTTATCTAAAGCAGCGGTAACACCTACAGAAATTGCTTCTTGCCCAATACCAGAAAACCATTTCGATATTTTTCCTTGCCTTAAAAGAATCAGCATTTTCTCTTCAATTAAGCGAGGTTTTAGCATACTTTTATACAAACTTAATAGCATGCCGTTACGGAAAGAATCTTTATTAAAATCAATTTTAGAAGTCATAAATTGCAGATTTCATAATTATACAAACTAACATAGTGGTAACAGGTGTATAATCTACAAAAAAAAATCCTTATCATTTTATTGATAAGGATTATACATATTATAAAAAAGAAGTATTACAACTGCTGAAAAATTTCGTGCATCATTCTCTTTTTATCATTGATGCTTTCTTCTAAAGCAATCATTGTTTCTGTTCTGTTAACTCCATTAATATCATCTATTCTATAAATAATATCTTTTGCGTCATTAGTTCCTTTTGCTCTTACTTTACAGAAGATATTGTATTTACCTGCAGTAACATAAGCTACAGTTACATTTGGTATACTTCTTAGATCTGTAATTACGTTTTGAGTCATAGAAGTTTTTTCTAAGTAAATACCCACATGTGCTATAAATGAATAGCCCATTTTTTCGTAGTTTAAGGTAAGTGTAGATCCTTGAATAATACCTTCATCCTCCATTTTTTTAACACGTACGTGAATTGTACCTGCAGAAACTAATAATTGTTTCGCAATATCAGTAAATGGTGTTCTTGCATTTTCAATTAACACATCTAATATTTGATGATCAATTTCGTCTAATATAAATTTTTTCATTTTTTACGTATTATTCAAATTCCTGTGCAAATTTATGAATTTAATTTAATTAAACCACCATAAACCTAACAAATACTTAAATATTTTCTCTTTCGAAAACGATTTCGTGATGTCCAACTTTAGAAATTAAACTATTTTCGTCTACTTTGTTTAATTTTGAAACAAACTTACCATCTATAATTTGGTCCACATATTGGTAAGCAACATCATTTTTAGTATCAGGGTATCTGTGAATAACATCATAGAAAATTATATCATTATTAGGGATATTAAAGTAATCCTCATAATTTATAAAGCTTGTTGTATTTGCAATATGATGAAGTCCTTGTAATAACGAGTAAAAGGTGTATTTTCTAACCTCTTCTCTATCATAATCATCAGGATAATGCCCAGATTCTATTAAAATTGTATTGTAGCCCAATTTCTGAAAATTATCTCCTGTAGCAGTCGGATAAAATTCATCCGTATATCTACCAACAAAATTAGGAATTGCACTTTGCAACATCGCATTCATGCTAACAATAACATCCATGGTAGCAATTCTACCCTTTGTAAGACCTCTTGTAACCTCCTCTGAAGGAGCTAAAAAAGAAATAGTAGCTGGGTTTTTAGTGCCTTCTACACTAAAAATAGTTCTTTGATCGTGCAGGTTAAAACAAAACTGCGGATTGAATTCTTCTAGAATACTACGTAACAGCTTACTTTCTGTAGCAACTCTATTTACGGCATCTCTATTAAGATCTACATTATTTGCATTTACCCTAGTATAGGCTTGTGCTCCATCAGGATTTAACATTGGTATAAAAACCAACGTACATTCTTCTAGTATTTTAGAAAAAACAGCGTCTGTACTATTTAAAATACAGTTAAAAAGATCGAATAAAGCTCTTGTACCCGTACTTTCATTTCCATGCATTTGAGACCATAATAATATCTTCTTAGAACCATTCCCAATTTTTAATTGATGAATCGGTCGGTTTTCTTCGGATGTACCAATTTGAGAAACTTCAAATTTAGATTCGTATTTAGAGAAAAGGTTTTCTATGTCTTTATATGTAATCCATTTTCCATGCAAAGTATTTTCTTTTTGCGCTGCGTATATATTTTCTAAAAAACCGATTGGTAAACTATTCATATTATGCTGGTATTTTTTTTCAAAAATAGAGAAATTTTAAAAGTTAGCTATCATTTATAATTAATCAAATCATATTTATTTATAAAATAATGTAAGCTTAAACTTCATAAGTCCACATTTTATTTCATGTTTATAAGTAGTTAAAAGCACTGTCATTTTAATGTTTACAATTGTCACTTTACAAAAGATTACAATTGTAAATCACATTAATGTTACAAATGTAAAATCAAGATTGAATTACAAATGTTACTGTTGTAAATTGTAAACTGTAACCAATCAATTCTATTTAATCACCCCTCTTCCTTACATAAACATTTCTTATGTATTATTTTTAATTAACTTTATTTTAGATATTTACGATATTTACTTAAAGCTTTAGTTTAATATTAAAATCACATTATTTCTTATTTACAATTATATACTTTGTTGCTGTGATTAGATTGGTTACATTTGTATAATACAATAATGTTACAATGGTAAACATATCTGAATTTACAACACGACTTAAGAAAGTAATGGATTTTCACCAATTATCTGCCTCTATGTTTGCAGACAAAGTGGGTGTGCAACGTTCTAGTATTTCTCATATTTTGTCTGGAAGAAATAAACCAAGTTTAGATTTTATTCTAAAAGTAACATCAGAATTTGTTGATGTAGATATGTATTGGCTGTTAAACGGAAAAGGAAGTTTTCCTAAAAATGCGGAAACGAAGGTTGCAGCTACTCCAACTTTTTTTAATGAGACTTCGGCTGAAACTGTTGGAAAAAAAATACAACGTATTGTTGTTTTTTATTCTGATGGAACTTTTGATGAATATCAGAAATAGTAAAAACTTTAACAAAAGGAGATCAAAACAAATATTCCTCTTTTATCTTCAATTTAGATAAATAGCATAATTTAGTCTTTATGAATAAAATTGATATTAGAACTGTAAATGTTGTTCAGTATTTACAACCTTTACGAGAAGGTGGTTCTTTGCCTGCAATTGTAAAAGCAGATGATGGTTTTTTATATGTACTTAAGTTTAGAGGTGCAGGACAAGGTAAAAAAGCATTGATTTCAGAATTTATTGGAGGAGAACTCGCTAGAGCGATTGGCTTAAAAGTGCCAGAGTTGGTGTTTATGAATTTAGACGACTCTTTTAGCAAAACAGAACCCGATGAAGAAATTCAGGATTTGCTAAAATTTAGTATTGGTTTAAATTTAGGATTGCATTTTTTATCGAGTGCCATTACTTATGATCCTTTAGTTTCTACTGCAGATGCATTAACGGCTTCTAAAGTGGTTATTCTAGATAGTTTAATTAGCAATATAGATAGAACTGCAAAAAACACCAATCTATTAAATTGGAATAATGAGCTTTGGGTAATAGACAACGGAGCAAGTTTTTACTTTCATCATAATTGGACTACTTGGAAAAATCACTTAACAAGAACCTTCCCTTTAATAAAAGACCACGTGCTTTTACCTAAAGCAACAAATCTTAAAAAAGCATCAGAAGAAATAAAACAACTTATAAATATTGATGTAATTACTGAAATCGTTTCTAACATTCCAGAAGATTGGCTGTTAAGCGAGGGAGAAGTTTTAACACCCGATGAAATGAGAGCAGCGTATATTCAATTTTTAAACGCAAAACTTTCTATGATTGATGAATTAGTAAAAGAAGCTGAAGATGCAAGATAAAGTTACCTTTGAATACGCCATTATTAGATTGGTACCTAAAGTAGAACGCGAAGAATTCTTTAACGTGGGAGTTATTTTGTTTTCGAAACGTAAAAAATTCTTGGATATGAAATATCATATCAATGCAGATAAACTAAAAGCATTGGCACCAGAATTAGAGTTAGAATTCTTAAACGATTATTTAAACGCTTGGAAATTAATTTGTGAAGGAAAAACCACTGGAGGTAAAATTGGTGAATTTGAAATTTCTGATCGATTTAGATGGTTAGCAGCTTGTAGAAGTACCATAATACAAAGTTCTAAAACGCATCCTGGCTTGTGTTCTGAGCCAGAAAAAGAATTAAAAGATATTTTTGAAAAGTATGTGTTATAATTTTAATATAAAGTAAATGGATTTATTACAAAAAATTTTAGAATTCGAACTCTTTAATGTCGCTAACTATAGTTTAAAGATTAGTGCCTTATTTATGGTGCTCCTTATTTTTATCATCACTAAAGTTGTTTTATGGTTGCTTAAAAAATCTTTGTTTAGAAATAAAGGTGTTAACGAATTTAATGAAGGAAACATCTATTCCTTATTTCAAATTATAAAATATGTTATTTGGGTAATTGCCTTTGCTTTTATTTTAGAAGCATTTGGCATTAAAGTAACCATTTTAATTGCGGGTTCTGCAGCATTATTAGTAGGTGTTGGTTTGGGATTGCAACAAACCTTTAACGATATTATTTCTGGTATTATTTTACTTTCAGAAAGATCTATTAGAGTTTCTGACGTTTTAGAAATAGATGGAGATATTGTAAAAATTCAAGAAATTGGTTTACGAACTTCTAAAGGATTAAATACAGATGATATTTCTATTATCATTCCTAATTCTTTAATTACTACTAATAAAGTTATTAACTGGAGCCATCAAACGCATTTAAATCGTTTTAGAATTGATATTGGAGTTTCTTATGATAGTGATGTAGAATTTGTAATTAAAATGCTAGAAGAAAGTGCCAAAGAACATGTAGAAGTAGATCATAAAAAATTGATAGAAGCACGATTGGTTAGTTTTGGCGATTCGTCCTTAAATTTTCAGGTGTTATTTTATAGCAGCACTATTTTTGGTTCGGATAGAATGAAAAGTGATATCCGCAGAATTATTAGACGTAAATTTATGGAAAACAATATTGCCATTCCTTTTCCGCAAATGGATGTACACATAAAACAGAGCTAGAAAGCAACAACCTTCTGCTTAAGATGATTTTTAGTATTAAAATAGTGACTAAAACAAGCCTATTTATACCGAAAACAAATTTTAAAAAAGCACTATATTTTTAAATAAAAGTAACTTTTACGTTAAACCTTTGTCGTAAATTTATGTCTGTATTGTAGACATTTAAATTACATAGCGTCATGGCAAAAAGAAAGACTCCGTTCTCATTTCAAATTAGAATTATTCACAGATATTTAGGTTATTTTTTAGCCGGAATTATGTTTGTGTACGCATTAAGTGGAATTATAATGGTTTTTAGAGATACCGATTTTCTAAAAACAGAAGTTATCACAGAAAAAAAATTAGCTCCAAATTTAACCGCTAGAGATTTAGCTCCGATATTTAAAAAAGGAGCAAAAGTTTTAAGTCAAAAAGGAGATGTATTATACTTAAGAAATGGTAGTTACAATCAAACAACAGGTGTAGCTAATATCAAAAAAATGCAATTGCCATTTATTCTTGATAAAATGGAACATTTGCACAAAGCAAACACCAATAGTCCACTCTATTTTTTAAACATCTTTTTTGGAGTGTCTTTATTATTTTTTGTTTTTTCTGCTTTTTGGATGTACACACCAAAAATGCCTATTTTTAAAAAAGGAATGTATTTTACGGTTGGCGGAATTGTGCTAACCATTATTCTATTGTTTATTTAACACCCAATAAACGTTAAGCAGCTTAATTTTTTAATTCGGTTTTACTATTGTTTTCAAGCAGTAGTAAAATCGAATTTTTAAATTATAGAAGCATTTAGTTCTCGACAGCGCTCGAACTGACAATTGGGGATTGTTTCGAGTGTCATTACGAATGAGGTACGAATGAAGTAATCTTTGTTTAGATAAAGAGACTGCTTCGTTCCTCGCAATGACAAACCTACCGTCATTACGAGGACGATAGGACGAAGTAATCTGTTTATTCTGAGTTACAAATTAACAGATTGCTTCGTAACCTCGCAATGACAAATGGGGTTTTGTTTTTTCGACCTTTGGGAGAAATCCCATAAAGTGATGACATTGTTGTGTTTTTTGTTATGTGATTTCTCGACTGCGCTCGAAATGACAATTGGGGTGGTTTTGTTTTGCGTTTTAAAATAAATAAAACAAAATCCTTATAATTATTCTGCAATATCTTTTAAACCCCAAGCATCTAAACTTCTTAGAATTGCTTCTAAAGATTGCCCTCTTTCTGTTAGCGTATACTCTACTTTTGGCGGAACAACAGGGTATACTTTCCTAGAAATTAGTCCGTCTTTTTCTAACTCTCTTACCGTTTGTGTAAACATTTTGTTAGAAATACCTATAATGTGTTTTTGCAACACTCCAGAACGCAAACCACCTTCTAATAAGTGGAATAATATTAAAGGTTTCCATTTTGTACCTATTAAATTCATGGTGTAATTTAACGGACATGTAATTTTTTCTATCAAATTTATATTTTTATAATGCTGATAATCATTAATTTACTCGTTTAGGTAACTATACTACTTTTTGGTAAGTTATTGCTATAAAGGCAAATATAAGTTAAATTTGCAGTCTAAATTAGAAATTATGACTGAAAATAAAAATTACCCAAAATCATTCTCACATATTGGTCTTACCGTTCCTAACATTAAAGAAGCTGTAAAATTTTATTCAGAAGTAATGGGCTGGTACATTATTATGGAACCTTCTACAGTTAAAAAAGAAACTGAAACTGCCATTGGTAAAATGTGTATTGACGTTTTTGGTGAAGATTGGACCGAATTTGAAATTGCACATTTATCTACTTCAGATGGTATTGGTGTTGAGTTGTTTTGTTTTCCGAACGGAATTAAAGAAGCACCAGAATTTAGTCCTTTTAATACAGGTCTTTTTCATTTTTGTATTCAAGATCCTAATATAGAAGAATTGGTCGATAAAATTGTTGCTTACGGAGGAAAACAAAGAATGCCAATTAGAGAATATTACCCAAAAGACAAGCCTTTTAAAATGTGTTATGTAGAAGATCCTTTCGGAATTGTTTTTGAAGTGTACACGCATAGTTACGAATTAACCTATTCTTCTGGTGCCTATGCAAAGTAAAAAACTAGTAACTTAGCTGCTTTACGTTGAATAATTCAGCGTAAAGTTTATACCAGCTAAAAATGAAGAATAACAGTTTACTTATACTATTTCTCTTAACTATTTTTATTTCTTGTAAATCAGAAAAGAAAAATCCTGTACATAAAGAAGTTCAGAAGGAAGCTAAAACAGAAACCATTGTTACTGATCTTTTTGAAATTATAAAACCGACAGAAAATTCTAAAGCGGTATTAATTTTATTTGGAGGTTTTGGAGAAAAACCTGCTGATATAAAAAGGGAATTCCAAATTGTAGACATTGCTAAAAAGAATCAAATCAGTTTGGTTTTAATGAATTATAGCGATAAACTTTGGTTGGAAGAACGTGATAAAAAAAATCTAGCTACGCTTTTACAAAATACTTTAGAGAAACATAATTTAAGTACTAATGATATTTATATTGGTGGTTTTTCTAGCGGAGGAATTGTAAGCTTATTAATTAGTGATTACATTACAGGTCTAAAAGAGTTCCATATACAACCTAAAGGGGTTTTTATTGTAGACTCGCCTATCGATCTTTTAGCTTTATATGAGGCTTCCTTAATAAATATAGAAAGAAATTTTTCTGATATTGCTGTTCAGGAAAGTACTTGGATTAAAAATTTATTTGATAAAGAATTAGGAAACCCAAAAGACGGAATTTCTAATTATGAAAAATATGCCGTATTTACATCGGCATCTAATTACACGGCAAACCTTAGTAATTTAAAAAACACAAAAATTAGATTCTACACAGAGCCAGATGTAAATTGGTGGAAAGTAAATAGAAAGACTAATTTTGAGCAAACCAATGCTTATTACATTCAACAATTATCTGAATCTTTAAAAAAACGCGATTTTAAAAACGTTGCATACATTACTACAAAAAATAAAGGCTACAGAGCAAATGGAGACAGACATCCACATAGTTGGTCTATTATTGATACAGAGAATTTAATGAATTGGATTTTAAATTAGGAATTAGTTGTTAGGAATAATGGAGGTTTGTTTTGTGTTAGAATTAAAGCACACAGTTTTGTCATTTCGACCTTTGGGAGAAATCTCATAAAGTGATGCTGTTGTTGTGGTTATTGTTATGTGGTTTCTCCTATCGTCGAAATGACAATTGAGATGTTTTAAGAAGTACTTAGTTCTCGACTGCGCTCGAACTGACAATGGAAATAAATACCGTTGACAAACAAGTCTAGCCCAGATTGAACGGTCTGTTTGAGCTCTTTTTTATTCTTTTTCGGAATAAAAAAAGCGAGTAGTGAAAGCTGGAAATAGCTTCAAAAAAACAACCTACTCTTTCAAACATTTTTCAATCATAGTACTATTAACAGTAACTCTAGGAACCTTAAAATCGAAATATTTGTGCAGCGGAATTTCAAATCCTTTGTGATTTAAGTAGTTGTTTAAAGCTGAATTTAAACCCTCACTATATAAATGGTGCTCTGCTCCTGTTGGATCTTCGTGATATAAATCGTTTTCTGCAAATCCTTTAAATTCTGGACCAATAATATTAATTTCAAATTCGTCTGGGTTTTTACCAACCGGACTGTGGCTTGTGCACGCAAATTGATGCCAAAAAGCAGACTGAATGCAATTGTTGTAAAATAACTGACGTACCACTTCTAAAGAATCGATGGTTTCTTGCGCTGTTTCTGTAGGAAAACCAAACATTAAATAGGCATGTACCATAATATTTTCATCAGAAAAGGCTTTGGTTACCCTTGCAACTTGTCCGATGTCAACCCCTTTTTTCATTTTCTCTAACAATCTATCAGAGGCAACTTCTAATCCGCCAGTAACCGCAATACAACCAGATTTAGATAATAATGCGCACAATTCTGCATTAAACGTTTTCTCGAAACGGATGTTGGTCCACCAAGTAATGTACACTTTGCGTTCTAGCAACTTGTTTGCCAAGGCTCTTAACATTTTTGGTGGCGCTGCTTCGTCTACAAAATGAAAACCTGTAATTCCGGTTTCTGATATTATTTGTTCAATTTTATCCACCAAATCATCGGCTGTGGTGTTTTGGTAATTGCTGATATAATCTAGATTTACATCACAAAAAGAACATTTTTTCCAGTAACAACCGTGAGAAATGGTAAGTTTATTCCACTTTCCGTCAGACCACATTCTATGCATCGGATTCATTACATCTAAAAAAGACAAATATTTTGCCGTTGGCAAACCAATATAACTTGGTGCTGGTAAATTCTTATGATGAAATATCGTGTTGGGCAATTTATTTGCATATACAACTTCGTTATTTCTACAGATATAGGTTCTTTCTAGCTGCTCCTCGCCTATTTTTCCGTCTAAAAATTCTGTGATTCTTAACAACGGACCTTCGCCATCATCTAAGGTGATAAAATCTACAAAATCGAAAATTCTAGGATCCGACAAACGTCTTAATTCGGTGTTGCAATAACCGCCACCCATTCCTATTTTAATGTTCGGATAATTCTGTTTGATAAACTGCCCGCATCGCAACGCAGAAAACAAATTACCAGGAAAAGGAACTGTAAAACAGATTAAATCGTACTTGTTTTCTTGTAATTCTTGGTCTAACAAATACAACATTTCGTCTTCTATCAGCGTCGTTTCAAACTGCAAACAGTCGTCTAACTCATCGAAACTAGAGGCTGCTCTACCAATTTGTTCGGCATAACGGGTAAATGAGAAAAACTCGTCTACATTGGCGTTTATAAAATCGCCTAATTCTTCTACAAACAACGTGGCAATATGTTTGGCTTTGTCTAAGATTCCTAATTTTCCAAATTCGGTACTTAAATCTTTGTCTAGTTTTATGCGTCGGTGTCCGTGTGGTAAATAATCTTTATGCACAATTTGATACGCTGCCGTAACTTCTTGCACACGCAAATAATTCATTACAGAGTCTACTTTATTGATGTAATCTTCTTTTTGTTGCCAAACCAAAGGCAATTCTTTACCACCCAGCATTTCTGCTTGTTTAAAAATGGCATCTATAAATTCTTTGGTAAACACTGCGGTAAACAACTCGATACTTAAATCTATTTGTGTTGTTGGTACCTCTTTAGAATCTAAAAATCCTTTAATGTAGGCAGTTGCAGGATACGCAGTATTTAACTGTGTAAATGGTGGAGTTACTAGAAGTGTGTTTACAGACATAAATAAAATAAAGTGCAAAGATACTACCTCATTTAGGAAAAGGACAGAAAAGTTTTATTGGTTTTTGTTGATGGGGATTTGGAAGGAGGTTTTGGTTGATAAGTTGTTATAACCTGTTTTTTTACTTTTGAAATTATTGAAGGGAAAAGGTTAAATTTGTTAGATTCTAATATAAACTATTAAAACAGAGGTTATACCAATGTTTAATTAGGTCTAATTTTTAGAAAAATATAGCTATGAAAGAAAAACTACTTGATTTCTTATTAATTGCTTCAAAAGAAATTGAAAAATTACATTTTAAATTATCTGAAAGAAATTCAGAGAAATTAGATTACACTTCCTTATCTCCAATTGATAATGGTGACGAAAATGGTCACTACTCTAAAGCTTTACAATGGGCTCTTGAAAACCGTGAAGAAGAAGATATAAAAAACATTGCACTTACTGGGTCATATGGCTCAGGTAAAAGTACAATTCTTAAAACTTTTCAAAAAAATTACAAAGGAGCTGAATTAGAATTTCTGAATATTTCTTTAGCAACATTTAAAGAAGAAAAACCGAAGTTTGATGAACAAGAAAACCCTATTAAAAAAGACCTTTTAAGACTAATAGAAACAAGTATTTTACAACAAATATTTTATCACGAAGAAGATAAAAAAATTCCAGATTCTAGGTTTAAAAAGATTAAAAGTTACAGCGGAAAAAAACTTTTATAGAGGTCAGTAGTTAGTTACATATAATTTTGTGCTGCTCTACTTTATCCTTTTGAACCATTTTTGTTATTAAGTTATTGAATATTGTTGCTTTACTTTGTGATCGATTAATTCTAAAACAAAATTCATTAAAATATCTATTTAGATTAAAGTCACTTACCCAAGAATACGTTGTTCTTATCCAAGATTTCACTTGATGAATCATTGTATGAAGTGCTTTAAAATTCATACCTCCATTACTTTCTATTTGAGTAATATTATAAGCTTTCGCAATAGGTCTGTAACCTCTCCATTTGTCGGTTATCACTTTAGCTTCTCGACTGATATGATTCACAAAAATATATTGCAAAGAACTAGCTGAAAAATCTTCGATTCTCATGGCATACATTCTTTTAACTTTTCCATCTTCAGTTAGTTCAACAGCAGTTATAGCTTTCTTTTTCTTAGCATTATAACTTCTTCCTACTTTATCTTTTTCTCGTCCACCCAAAACAAATTCATCCACATGAACAATACCGGTCATAGGACTATTTCCACTACTTTCCATTGCTTCTCTAATTTTGAGCATAAATAAACGGGCTGTCTTTTCTGTTACGCTAAAACGAACTGCAACATAACTAGCAGAAAGGCTTTTAGTACTTGTACTCATTTCAAAAACAATAAAAAAAGCTTTTCTAACACCAAACTTTACCTTGTGAAAAAGTGTGTTTGAGGTAGATGATTCTTGATGAGAGCAAATATTACATGTCCGTGAAAAATCTTTTCTTATTTGAGCCTTTTTATGTCCACATTTAACACATTGAAATCCATCTTTCCACTTAATATCTGCCAAGTATTTCTTGCAATCTTCATCCGTTTTAAACCGATCAGCAAACTCTAGAAGGTTTTGTCCTTTAAATATATTCATAATATTACTGTATTTGTTGTTTTTAAAGATATGAATTTAAATACTGACCTCTAAACTTTTATTTACTTCAATCGGTATTTCACTATTCATAATAGCTCTATTAAATTATTTTAATCCATATATAATACAAAGTGTTTTCAAAGACACCTCTTTAAGCTTTTTTACCTGCAATACATTGCACTACAGTAGTATTTTAATAATTATAATTGGCATTTTCTTTTTAGTTTATAAGTCCATTAGAATTATTAGTTCTGTAACAATAAACAAACTTAAATTTCAAAATGCTGAGATTGGAATTGGAGAAAGTATTAATAAATCAATCCTAAATCACCATTTAGATGAAATCCTTTACTTCTTTACAATAAGACCCTATAATGTCGTAATCATTGAAGACCTTGACCGTTTTGAAGAAACTGAAATATTTACAAAACTTAGAGAAATTAACCTCCTTTTAAATAACTCCGAAAAAACAAAGAAAAAAAATATTGTCTTCTTATATGCCGTTAGAGATGATATGTTTTCAGACAATGAAAGAATAAAGTTTTTTGATTTTATAATTCCTGTCATACCAGTAATTAATTCTTCAAATTCGAGTGAAATTTTACTACAAAAAAAGAAAAAATATAATTATCATTTAACAGATACTTTTATTGAGGACATATCCTTTTTTATAGACGATATGCGATTACTTCATAATATCACTAATGAATTTTACTTGTATAAAGTAAAACAAGGTGAAACCCCATTAAATCAAGATAAATTATTTGCGATTATTACTTATAAAAATAAATACCCTAATGATTTTGTTTCTTTAAGTAAAAATGAAGGTGACTTATACAATATTCTAAACTCCAAATCAAAATATGTAAGTCAAGAAGTCAATCGAATAGAAGACAAAATATCTATTTTTAAAGAAGAGGTTAAAAACCTCGAATTGATAAATATCAAAAGCATTAAAGAACTTCGACAATTATATATAATTCGAGTAATAGAAACATTAGATAATTTTAATTCTTTTGTCATTAATAACGAAACTATCACTATTGATGATTTATTAAAAGACGAAAACTTTGAATATTTTAAGGAGAATAAAATTTACTATCGAACTCCCATTAATAATTATTATAATAACAGACTTGATTATTCAATAAAAAAAGTACCAATTTCATTTTCTGAAATTGAAAAATTAGTAAACTCTAATAAATCATATAAGGCTAGAGAACAAGAAATACTAGATATTAAATCAAATAAATCAAACTCTTTAAGAAAAGAAATTCAAGAGCTTGAAAAACAAAAAATTACAACTAGAAATTTAAAAATATCTGAGTTACTACAATCAAATAAAGAAATTGATTTAAACATCAATGAAAGTCTAGATAAAGATTTCATTACAACATTAATTAGAAATGGATATATATCAGAAGATTATATTGATTACATTTCTTTGTTTCACGAAGGTAGTATAACAAGAAATGACCATAAATTCGTTATCAATGTAAGAAATAGACAAAAATTAGAGTTTGATTATAAGCTTTCAAAAATTGATAAAGTAAAATCAAAAATAAATCCTATTGATTTTAACTCTGAATACATCTTAAATTATGATTTATTAGACTTCTTACTTAAATACCATAGAACTAATAAAATTCCTTTAGAATATATTTTTACAAAATTAAAAGATGAATCCTCTGCTTCTATTCTATTCATAAATGGTTTTATTGAGAGAACAGAAAATTTAAATCTATTTATTAAAACGTTATGTAGCTATTGGATTGGTATTTGGGGATATTATGTGAATGATGTTTTGTATTCTGATGAACAAGTAAATAAAACATTAAAATACATCATAGAATATGCAGATATTGAATCTATAATTAAAATAGATAAACAATCTAATCTAAAAAATCATCTAACAAAAGACCCTGAAATTTTAAACATCACTTCCAACAATGATAAACTAATAAGTGTCATCTCTGAATTACAATTAAAGTTTATTGATTTAAACTTTGAAAATTCTCCAGAAAACATTCTAGACTTTATTTACGAGAATAACCATTATGAATTTAACGCAAAAATAGTTCGTAAAATTGTAAAAAAATATGGTGAATTTGAACAAGTGAGTTTTGATAATTCTAATTACTCTTCTCTTAAAAACTCAAAATCTGATAGTCTTATTAATTATATAGAAGCTAACATAAATGACTACATAAAAAATATTTACTTAAAGCTTGAGACGAATATTAATGAGGAACAAAAAGCTTATTTAGAATTATTAAATCACTCAGAATTAAGTTTAAAGCTTAAAAAAGAAGTCATTAAAAAAGTAGTTACAAAAATATCTGACATTTCACCTATTGAAGATGCTAATTTGTTGTCATATATTATTGAAAATAATAAAATAGAGCCTAAATGGGAAAACTTATTGTCCTTTTTCATAAAGTCTGAAGATAAAATATTAGACTCAACTATTGACTTCATTAATAATATTGAAAATGCGAACAAATTATCAAAAGTAAAAATACCAACTAAAGTTAATGATGAAAACATTTTTGGTGTATTCTGTGAACTTTTAATCCTATCAAACGATATCGAAAATAAATCCTTTGATTTAATTACAAACTCAATTCCTTGGAGCTATAGCGGATTAAATATTGCTAATCTTGATAAAGAAAAAGTTAACTCATTAATCAAGAATGAAGTAATTAGTCCAACAATTGAAAGTTTTAATATTTTAAAAGAAAAATATCAGACGTCAGCCATTGAGTTGTTAGAGAAATATAAGTCTGAATTTATAAAACTAATTGAAGAGCTTGTTTTAGATGAAAATGATTTAGAGTTAATCTTGAAATCTACAGTTTTAAACAATATAGAAAAACTCAAATTTTTAGAATCTTGTTCTAATAATACCATTGCATCAAACTTTGAGAATTTTAAGTTAATAAGTCAAATTTTATTAAATGATAATTCATTTCGAATAAATGAGCAGCTTTTCAATGATTTAATAATAAACAAAAATGTATCGATTGTAAATAACGTGAGTTCGATGTAAGAAATTTTAATTAAACCTATAAAAAAAGCAGAATATTTAGTATATTAAAGTACTGAATTCTAATATATTAATAAATATCCTGCTTATGATTTCTGATAGTAAAATTATAGAAATTTTCTGTTCTTTAGATGATTTTATGAAAGAATTTAACTTAATTCTTAATAAAAACAGCATTTCTGATGGTTCAACAACTAAAAAACGTAATAGAAAGTTCAAAATGTATGATAGTGAAGTGATGACCATACTTGTTATATTTCACCTAAAGTCTTACCGAAACCTTAAACACTTTTACTTAAACCATATTTGTAAATACAGACAAGATCTGTTTCCAGATTGTGTTTCTTATAATAGATTTGTAGAACTTCAAAAAAAGGTTACACAACCTTTAGCCGTTTTTATGAAAATGTATTGTTTAGGCGATTGCACAGGTATCTCTTTTATTGATTCTACTCCTTTAAAAGTATGTCACTATAAAAGAGAAAAACAACATCAAGTATTTAAAGATATTGCCAAAAAAAGCTATGGAACTATGGGGTGGTATTTTGGATTTAAACTACATATTGTCTGCAATGACAAAGGAGAAATTATTGATTTTATGTTCACTCCAGCCAATGTAGACGACAGATTCCCTCTCAAACAAAAGAAGTTTCACGACAAATTATTTGGAAAAATTTTTGGAGACAAAGGATATATTGGGAAAGATTTATTTGAAAGACTTTTTGTAGACGGAATTCATTTAATAACTAAAGTTCGAAAAAACATGAAAAAGAAAGCAATGGACTATATGGATAAAGTTATCCTAAGAAAAAGAGCAATCATCGAAACAGTAAATGATGTACTAAAAAACACTTGCCAAATTGAACATTCTAGACATAGATCTTTTGATAATTTCATAACAAATATGATCTCTGGATTAATTGCATATTCTTTTTTACCTAAAAAACCTTCTATAAAAATCCCGAATATGTTACCGAATATTGCGATTGATTAGCTCGAACTCACGTTAAATAGAATTAAACTATTCAATAAGAATCTTTATAGCACTGATGAAGCTTTCATAGAAAAATTCTTAAACAATTTAGGTAACAGTTATGAAAAAATCACAAATAAAGATAAAAAAGCAAAAATTCAAGACAATCCTGATAACAGAGAATTATTAACTAATTTGCGCCGAAAAGATTACATTTCAAGTTTTTCTGATGGATTATTTGGTTTAAGAGTGAATCATAAAAGAAAATAACAAATAACTGTATTTTAAGTTATTTAAAAATATTCAACAAACTTTAAATCAATTAAAAAACAAAATACCCTCACCTTGCCACTAACCATAAATCAACCAAGAATAAAATGTTACAAATGCATGCGATCTTTAAGCACCTGTATTTGTAAATACATTAGTTCTTTGCAGACCAAGACACGTTTTATTATTTTGATGCATCCAAAGGAGTACAAAAAAGAAAAAAAAGGAACGGGATTTATGACGCATCTTCAACTTGAAAATTCAGAAATCATCGTTGGTGTCGATTTTACGAATCATAAACGTATCAATGAGATACTTACTGAAGAAAATAGTACCTCATTTTTATTGTATCCTGGCAAGGACAGTTTTAATTTATCAACAAGAAAAAGTGCAGAAATACAAACGGTTATTGGGAACAATGCAAACATTTTTATTTTAGATGGTACATGGCCTTGTGCTAGAAAAATGCTAAAACTAAGTAAAAACTTGCAAGCCTTAAAAAGAGTTAGTTTTGATAACAAGATCATATCAAAATTTATTATCAAACAGCAGCCAGATCCTCTTTGTTTAAGTACTATTGAGTCGGTGTATACGGTCTTAAATTTATTAAAGAAAGCCGAATTAGAAAAATGCGATACCAAAGACTTTTTAATTCCTTTTGAAAAAATGATAGCCTATCAACTAGAATATACGCTAGACCCAACTCATAAAAACTATTGCGCTACAGAAAACAGTACAGAAATTTCTAAGAACCTGTATAAAAAACCTACAGAAAGACGTGTTATTTTTGAATAAAAATAAATGTAATTCATTAATTCGTAGTGTTTTATGCAATGCTATTTCTACGCTTTGTTAAAACTTACTTAAGAGCCTTAATACTTACTACTTTCTGTATAAAAAACCTTAAATTCGTTAATGCTTACTCCTAATTTTGAGGAGTATTTTTAGAAAATTACACTGAGTATACCACATATAAAGACAAAAAAAATGAAAACTTTAAGAGAACAAACAGATGCTAAAATAGCGGCAGGACGAAATGCAAAACCAGACTTTATGAAAGGTGTTGATGCCGTTATAGAGAAAGCAAAAGCTTTTGAAGAAGGAAAAAATGCACTTAAAGTTGGCGAAAAAGCACCCAATTTCTCACTACCAAATCCTGATGGAAAATTAATTTCGTTAGATGTTTTATTAGAAAAAGGTCCGTTGGTAATTACATTTTATCGTGGTGATTGGTGTCCGTATTGCAACTTACAATTAAGAGCATTACAAGCTAGATTACCCGAAATTGATGCACTTGGCGCAAGCTTGGTAGCTATTAGTCCGCAAGTACCAGACGGTTCCTTAACCAAAAGTGAAATTAGCGAAATGGATTTTACGGTATTGTCTGACCAAGATGCAAAAGTAGCTACAGTATATGGTGTTGCTTGGAAAGTGCCAGAATTTTTAGCAGAACACATGCGTGCAGACCGAGGTTTAGATTTAGACAAAGTAAATAACGGAGATGGAAGCATATTGCCTATTCCTGCTACTTTTATTTTAGGGAAAGATGGCGTTGTTACTTGGAACTATGTAAATGTAGACTACAGAACACGTTCTGAACCAGAAGAAATTATTGAAGCTTTAAAAAAAATATCATAATTAATTACATTTAAACATACTTAAAAAAACGATTCATGAAAATTAAAATTGTAACCCTTTTTATCACCGCATTATTAGCCGTTAATTTACAAACATCTGCACAAGAAAGTACCGATGTCTTATTAAAAAATGCACAAGCAATAGCTAAAAAAGAAGGGAAAGCTATTTTTATAAAATTTGAAGCCTCTTGGTGTGGTTGGTGTCATAAAATGATCAAAGATATGAAAGCGGAACATACCAAAAAATTCTTTGCAGACAATTATGTAATGGTGCCTGTAGTGGTTAAAGAATCTAAAGGAAAAGAACATTTAGAAAACCCAGGTTCTACCAATTTATTAAAGCAATACAGTGGTGATACAGCAGGTTTGCCTTTTTGGGTTATTTTAGATGCAGATTTAAAGGTAATTACCAATTCTTTTGATGAAAATGGTCAGAATTTAGGCGGTCCTGGAACCCCAGAAGAAGTAACCGTATTTATTAATAAGATAAAAAAATCTGCCAAAAAAGTTACGGCTAGAGATGTAGAAAATATTACAAATCAATTTGTGATGAAAAAATAAAGTAGCAACTGCCCTATTTTACAATCTTACGATTTTATAAAACAAGCATCCAGCATTTTATACAATGCTGGATGTTTTCTTTTCATCAACTTTGGTCTTTCAAAAAAATATTCTCCTGCAACGGCTAAAAATTCAATTTCAGAAGTACCACCGTAATTTCTAATATCCGATTTGTTATTATTAATTGCCTCCATTTCTTTATGTACCAATTGTAAAAACGGAATGGTATATGGTTTGTCTAACAAAACAGCCGGAATGCCATCTATAACACCATCTGCTTTATCTAAAAGATGAATAAATTCGTGAATAGCAGTGTTTCCTTTGTCCGTTTTATTACTAAACCCAAGATGCAAGGCTTTTCTAGACAGAATCATTTGATTTTCAAACCTTCCTGTACCCACCAAACCACCTATATTTCTATCGGCAGTTTTATCGCTAAATTGTAAATCTTCATCAAAATAATCAGGATAAATTAAAACCGTAGTTAAGTTGGTGTACTGCCAATTTTTAAATCTAAAAACCGGAATTATGGCACTTGCTGCAATTAACAAACAATCTAATTCTTCTAGCTTAAAATGAACTGCTTCTACGTTTGTTACTTCTAAAAAACGGAACATTTTAACACAAAATTCTTGTTGCTCATTGGTGGTTAGGTTTTTATAGAACAACACATTGTCTAAAAGTATTGCATGCCAATGTGTAGGAATTGTAACTTTTTGTAGTGATATATTTTTTCTTTTTTTATTAGACCTAAAACTTAAGTATAGAATAAAAAGTAATAAAATAATGGTGATTATATATAGCATTGTTTTTTTTAAAAAAGGAAAATTACAACAACTTCTCCACTTCTACTTTCTATGAATCTTTATTTATGATGTTATTTTATTAATTTTTAAATAAAAATCGTTCTAGTTAAAATATTTTAGTACATTTGTACTGTAATAAAAAACAATACAGTTTATTTTGATTAAAACTCGTTTCTCTATCGCCTTACATATTATGACTTTATTGGCCTTACATAAAGACGATTGGTTAACATCTACCTATATAGCAGGAAGTTTAAACATGAATCCTGTATTGGTTAGAAAGGAGTTAAAAACGCTTAAAGAAGGAGGGCTTGTTGAGAGTAAAGAAGGTAAAAATGGTGGAATTAAAATACTAAAAGACGCTAAAAATATACGATTATCAGACATATTTAATATCATAAAAGGATGTGACACAGTTTTATCATTACTTAAAAACACACCAAACCCTAAGTGTTCGGTTGGTAAAAATATTAATACAAAATTAGTGTCTATAATGAACAACATAGATACTGCTATTAGTGAGGAACTAGATAAACAAACATTAGAAGAATTTAAAAATCAGTTTTGATTTTTTTTAACACAAACTGTCACAAAAATAATTACACTATAAAATAAACAAATAAAAACAATAAAAATGAAAGTAACCATAATTGGAGCTGGTGGAAACATCGGACAAAGAATTACAAAAGAAGCAGCAACAAGAAATCATGAACTACAATTAGTAACTTCTAAAGAGAAAAGTTTTTTTAATTTGAAAGACATTACTACAAAAAAAGCAGATATTTTAGATACCGATGCCTTAGCAGAAATATTTAAAGATAGCGATGTAGTAATAAGTGCTTATGCTCCACCAGCAGAAAATACAGATTTAATTTTAGAAGCATCAAAATCTTTACTAGAGGCTTCTAAAAAAGCTAATGTTAGATTAATTTCTGTTGGTGGCGCTGGTAGTTTAAAACTAAGTGAAGATTTAGATTTAGTAGATTCTAAAGATTTTCCGGAAGCTTATAAACCTGCTGCGCTTTCACATAGAAAAGTTTTAAAAGAAGTGTATTTAAAAGAAAACGCTGTAAATTGGACAAACGTTTCTCCGTCTGCTTATATTTTTGAAGGAGAAAGAACCAATAAATTTAGAACCGCAGAAGATAAATTAATTGCAAATGATAAAGGAGAAAGCTCTATTTCTATGGAAGATTTCGCAGTAGGAATTATCAATGAAATAGAAAATCCTAAACATATAAAAAAACGTTTTACAATAGGATATTAATCTTTAAAAAAATATTTTTTAATCAAAAAAAGCACGAGTTATAAAAACTTGTGCTTTTTTAATTCTTACAAACCTTGATAAAAATAAATGATACAGAAATTTGGTATTTCTAATTACAGAAAAAACCTACTGTCCTATAATTTTTAATAGTATTTATGATGAATTAAATTTTTTAATAATTTTAAAATTTAGCTAAATTCACATTCTTTTAAAGTAAATTCGGCTTTTTAGAAGCCCCAAACATTTTGTATTTCCGTAAAATAGTAAGAATGAAATTTATAAATATTAAAAAACTACTCCTTTTTTTCATCCCATTAGCTGTAATAACGTATTCAATTATCAATAATTATTATACGATTATTACCGAAAATCAATTGGAGATTATAAAAAATGGAGCAGCTAATGATTTAAATTCTAAAGGAATTTTAATTAATGATATGTATAAATATCTTGCCACGGATATTGATATTATTCACTGGGAATTTAATAAGGACTTTGCGCAAGATATACAGCCAGATAAAAACAAGTTAAAAGACTTTTTTCTTCATTTATCAACCTTACAAACCACTTACGATCAAGTACGATTTATAGATACTTTAGGGCATGAAATTATTCGTGTTGATTTTGACAGCATTAATTCTGTAAAAATTAAAGATTTTGATAAGTTACAAGATAAAAGTAATCGCTATTATTTTAAGAATGCAAAAAAACTAGAAAAAGGTGATATCTATTTTTCTAATATTGATTTAAATATGGAATATGGAAAAATTGAAGTTCCGTATAACCCCGTATTAAGAGTCGCTAAAAAAGTATATACTTCTAACGGAACGTGGAATGGTTTAATAGTCATCAATTATTTTATGAATGATTTGTTTTATAAACTAAATACACAAAATAACTTAAAATATGCTTCTTTTGAATTAAAAACCGAAGAAGGATTTAGTTTAATTTCGGAAGGTAATCATAAAGATTTTAGTCATATTACATCTGCGTCAGACAGTTTGGCGTTGTATAATACTCATAAAGAATTATGGAGTAAAATTGAGAAAGAATCTACTGGTAGCTATGCTTCTAAAGATGTTATTTATCTATTTAATAAATTAACCATAGATAACAATAGCACAAAAAATAAGCACGACAAAGACCAAAAAGCACTAATATTAATTAATAAAATAGATTTAGATAAGGTACAAGATTCTCAATTTATTTACATTATTTACAAATGGATTTCGTTTACGATTATAACATTTTTAATTCTATTGGTTTTAATTGGTATTCAATATTACAACAACAAACTACATGTTCAAAATAAATCGTTATTAGGTAAAAATGATGAATTAGAAAATTTAAAAAATAAACTGCAAGAAACTTTAAGTATTAAACTTGATGAATTAAAATTGACCGAAAGAAAGTTTTATTCAATTTTTAATAATGCAGGTATCGGAATTACGTTAATAGATTTAAAAGGAAAACCCGTATTTACAAATAAAAAATTGTTAGACGTTTTAGGGTATTCAGAAAGTGAACTAAAACAAATGACCTTTGCTGATTTTACACATCCAGATGATTTAGAATCTGATATGATTCAATTTAATAAACTAATAAAAAGAGAAATCGATTCTTACAACATAGAAAAGCGATATGTCCGTAAAGATCAATCGGTTATTTGGGGAGATTTAAATGTTTCTTTATTACTAAATAAAGAAAATGAAATTATCAATGTAATTGGTGCTGTTAGTGATATTACAGAACGTAAAGACGCACAAAGAGAAACTAGAAACCTTAAAAAAGTAATTAAAAGCCTTGATTATATTGCAAAAGTTTTACAAATTGATTCTGTAGAAAATATTTCTGAAATTAATGAATCTATCAATTTAGTAAAATACATAGAAAAACAATCGGAAGATATTTTAAAAGCCAACAAAGCCAGAGAAGAACTTTTAACCAATTTAGAGCACAAAAATAGCGAGTTAAACAACTATGCACATATTGTTTCTCACGATTTAAAATCGCCTTTACGAAGCATTTATACCTTATTAAATTGGATTCAAGAAGAACCTGAAAATACATTAACTGAAGAAAGTAAAATGTACTCTCAATTGATTTTAGATAACCTAGAAAAAATGGAGTCTCTAATTACCGGAATTTTAAGTTATTCTAGTATAGACGATGATAAAATGGCTGAATACGATATTAACACGCACGACTTGGTTAATGAGATTGTAAAATTAATTCTAGTACCTAAATCTATCGAAATTAAAATAGATGCCAACCTTCCTATTATTAAAGGAAATAAGCATCGAATTCTTCAAGTGTTTCAAAACCTAATTCAGAATGCCATAAAAAGCATTACCAATGAAACGGGACAAATAGAAATCGGAGTAAAAGAAACTCCAGAATTTTGGGAATTCTACGTAAAAGATAGCGGAAAAGGAATTGAAGAAAAATACTTTAAAAAAATATTTGAGCTTTTTCAAAGTATTGATGACAGTGAAACAAAATCTGGAATTGGACTTTCTATTGTTAAAAAAGTCATCCATTTTTACAAAGGAAAAGTTTGGGTAGAAAGTGAAGTTGCCAAAGGAACTACTTTTTATTTTACACTTCCTAAAACGTCTAACTTGTAAAATATCATTAACTATTTAAAATATAGATTTTTTTGATATGCTTTACAAAGTAAAAATGTACCAATATTAGTATTATATAATTATATAGAGGTCAGTATTTAAATTCATATCTTTAAAGTCAATAAATAGAGTATTATTATGAATATATTTAAAGGACAAAATCTTCTAGAGTTTGCTGATCGGTTTAAAACGGATGAAGATTGCAAGAAATACTTGGCAGATATTAAATGGAAAGATGGATTTCAATGTGTTAAATGTGGTCATAACAAGGCTCAAATAAGAAAAGATTTTTCACGTACATGTAATATTTGTTCTCATCAAGAATCATCTACCTCAAACACACTTTTTCACAAGGTAAAGTTTGGTGTTAGAAAAGCTTTTTTTATTGTTTTTGAAATGAGTACAAGTACTAAAAGCCTTTCTGCTAGTTATGTTGCAGTTCGTTTTAGCGTAACAGAAAAGACAGCCCGTTTATTTATGCTCAAAATTAGAGAAGCAATGGAAAGTAGTGGAAATAGTCCTATGACTGGTATTGTTCATGTGGATGAATTTGTTTTGGGTGGACGAGAAAAAGATAAAGTAGGAAGAAGTTATAATGCTAAGAAAAAGAAAGCTATAACTGCTGTTGAACTAACTCAAGATGGAAAAGTTAAAAGAATGTATGCCATGAGAATCGAAGATTTTTCAGCTAGTTCTTTGCAATATATTTTTGTGAATCATATCAGTCGAAAAGCTAAAGTGATAACCGACAAATGGAGAGGTTACAGGCCTATTGCTAAAGTTTATAATATTACTCAAATAGAAAGTAATGGTGGTATGAATTTTAAAGCACTTCATACAATGATTCATCAAGTGAAATCTTGGATAAGAACAACGTATTCTTGGGTTAGTGACTTTAATCTAAATAGATATTTTAATGAATTTTGTTTTAGAATTAATCGATCACAAAGTAAAGCAACAATATTCAATAACTTAATAACTAAAATGGTTGAAAAGGAGAAAGTAGAACATCACAAAATTATATTGATAGGTTTTTTTATGTTTTATAATTCTTTTGAAATCTTACTTAAAGGTAACGATATCTTCAAAATTTCTTCTTGATTTACCAAATTCTGGATCTGTTTTTCTATATCCAAAAGCAGTCATAAATGATAATCCATACTTATCGGTATCAATACCAAATTTTTCTTTTAATAATGCTTCTGCTTTTTCTTGATGAAATCCCTCAATAGGACAAGAATCAATTCCTATTAAAGCTGCGGCAGTCATCATATTACCCAAAGCAATATAAGTTTGTTTAGAAGCCCAATCAAATAATTTTTTGTCTGTATCTAAATCAAAATCACGTTCTTGAAACTCTCTATAAAATTTAGAATACATTTCAATAACTTCTTGTGGTAATTTTTTTACACCTTTCATCATGTGCATAATGTAATCAGCATCGTGTTTTACCATGGGTGCTTTCATACTTAAACCTAGTACAAAATGACTTGCAGTATCTAATTTTAAAGGCGCTCCCCAAGCTACAGGTTTTAATAATTCACGTAATTCTTTGTCTTGTACAACTACAAAGTGCCAAGGTTCAAAACCAAAAGAACTTGGTGATAAACGTGCTGTTTCTAAAATAAATTTTATGTCTTGATCTGAAACTTTTTTAGTAGCATCAAATTCTTTTGTTGCATGTCTAAAGTTAAACGCATTAAGGATGTCTTCTTTTGCAATGTTTGGTGTGCTCATGTTTGTTTTTTTAAATATATTTTTAAGTTTCCTGTTTTTAGGAGTTTTGTTTTTTATCAATTATGCGGCAAAGATAAATATACAAGCGTCTCTTTAAAATGTATTTAATGTATTTTAAAAGGTTTTTTATCATTTAAAAATGAAACACAACTACTTTTTACCTAATTTTACATCACATTATTATTAATTAAGTACAAAATGCAAATATTAGAAACATATAAACCTTTTGAAATACAAGAGATAGAATTAACAGCATGGAAACAACGCCCTGTTAAAAATAACTTTTTCGAATTGGTTTTAGTAAAATCTGGTGAAGGTACACAATGCATCAACTATAATGAATACAAGTATAGTAAAGGAAGTATTTTTTTATTACCTCCTTTAAAATGTCATTCTTTTACCATAGAAAAACCTACTAAATTTGTTTTCTTAAAATTTACAGATTCCTTTTTTAAAGATGCAAATCAAATAGCCATAGATAGAAATGAGTGGTTTAAAGAAGCGTCTTATGTTTTATCGAATTATAATCAACTACCCGGAGATATTGTTAAAAATGATATCGATAGAACTCATTTAGATTGTTTATTAACCATGATTTTAAAGGAATCTCATAATTACGGCAAGGATTCTATCAATCTTATTATCAACTTAATGACCTGTATTTTAGAAATACTTATTAGAAATATTAATAAAGGTCGTTTTTTTGAACTTCCTAAGCATTCTGATGACCGTATTACCAATATGCTGAATTATATCAATAAAAACATTGACAAAAGTGAACTTTTAAAGGTTGAAAATTTAGCGGATGTTTTTATGATGTCTCCTACTTATGTTAGCGAATTTTTTAAGAAACAAGTAAACATGCCTTTAAGAGAATACATTATAAAAGCGAAACTTAAATTGGTAGAAATTCGTTTGTTAAATTCTAATTTCACCTTAACTCAAATTGCAGAAAATTTAGGTTTTACAGATGTAAGTCACCTTTCTAAAACCTTTAAACGTTATGAAGGAGTATCGATACGTGAGTTTAAAAAAAATGGAGAATACATGCTTTTAAAACGCAGCACTTGTGTTAGTTAAATACATCATACCTCTATACACAACACACTTACAATAAGCGATTTAACAAATAAAAGATAGTATCCACAATCAACTTTTGGATACTATCTTTTTTATTAGACAATAAGCTTATTTTTTCTTACGTAGTGTATTTATTTGAATATGTGGCCAGCGTGTTTCGCCACCATCTGTACCAAATTGAAATTGAAAAAACATAATCTGTTCGTATTGCAATTGAAGAATTTCTTCTCCGTTTTCTACAATCGTTTCAATCCACATTCTCATTTTCATTTCTTGAACAGGAGCAAATCTAGATACAAAAGGATTGTTTAAAACGCCACCTTGTGGACCACCAGTTTCTGTTGTATTCATTTCTATAAGAACATGTTTTTTTACTTCTTGACTATTAAGAGCATCACGCAATCGTAAATCTGGTCTTACAGAATATGGGTATAAATTATGAGCTAAAATACGTTGTGTATAAGCTTTGTTAGAGCTTGGTTGCTTTATTGGAATGCTGGTGTCATGTACCCAAGCAGGTGCTGGTTTGTCTAAATTTATTGGAGCATCTGGCGGTATGTCTGCGCCACCCATACTCTGAGAAATTGCTAAAAAACCAGGTTCCCAAGTATTTGTGCCTGAAGGAAACACTGGTTTCCCTTCTTTTTCTTCATCTTTTCCGAATAGTAAAATAGTACTACCATGCGGAATTGTACCACTTCTAGAAACGGAGTAAGACGGCACAAAATTGGGGCCGTTAGCACCATCACCTGGTTTTAATTCAGGTTGGCCAATGTCTGTTTTTACAGATTCTACACTCGCAGGATGATTGTATACATCACTCAACCACAAATACATACCATTTTCTGCATGTAGCGGGTTTCCATTTAAATCGTTAATAGCTGTTTTGTATTCTACTGCTCCTGCAAACTGTTCGTTTGCTCCTCCTCTATTACGTACACTACCTTTTACCAAGGTAAATGTAAGCTCTTCGGTATAATCTTCACATAAAAAGTGATATTTACCAGGAGTTGTTTCTGAGTTAGTACCTGGAGAAGGCATACAAGTAGTATGCAAACCCCAACCCGTAGTATTGTTATCTGGATTATGATTTACCCAAGTACCTTCTAATTGTTTTAATACTCCATAATCTGCTGGTAATTTTAACACGGCAGGAGAATATTCTTTTTGTTTTGACATCAGTAATAGTTTTAGTTTATATTTTTTATTTGGTTAAATAAATAATCGTTTTACGTTTTTTTTAGATGGATTACCAACCTAAATAATAATCACTAGAAATCCATGTTGGTCTTTTCAATTCAAAATAGCTTTGTAACATTCTTTCTGCAACACAAAATGCCCCTTCTACCCAACCTTGTTGATCAGAATACGCCTCTCCACAGATATAAATTGATTCTTCTGCTATTGGGTTTCTCATATATTTCATGGTGTTTGCAATATTATAATTTGCTTTCCAAGCATGATAACCACCTCCATAAGGATCCATACTCCAGTCTTTATACCAAGTTACATAAGGCATCGGAATTTCTTTACGTCCATGTAATTCTTTTATTTGATTCATCGCTTCAGAAACCATAACTTGTGTTGCCTGATTTGATAAAAGTCTTTTGCTAAATGCTGTTGCTGCAACTTTATCGGTTGCTTTTGGCTGAAATAACTTTCTAAAGATTCCGCCTTCTCTTTTAGAGTTGGCTAAAGCTTGCCAAAAAGTAACCGTTTGCATATCATTATAACTACCTAAAAATAAAGAATGACTGTCGTTTGGATCTTTACCAAAATAATAACACTGACGTAAAGGTAAATCTGTAATAGAATGACCTGCCATGGTATTAAAATCTGTTCTCCACCAAGGCGTTTCAAAACCCATTAATATTTTAAGAGAAGGTTCTTTTATTACCGAAGCCATGTTTTTTTGTAATACTTTTTGCGAATCTTGGTTAAAAAAGAAGTTGTTTTGATCTAACAATTCTAAAGATCTGCGAGGCATGGCAAGTATAATTTTATTCGCCTTAAGCGTCCAACTACTTTGTGTTTCTTTGTTAAAAAATTCTAGTTCGTACTTATAAGTACCCGTAGTTTGCTTTTTAAATGTTACCAAACGATTTCCCATCCAAATATTGGCTCCTTGGTTATTTAAATATCCTTTAGCAATAGCATACGCTATTAGATCGTAACCGCCATCTATTGTTTTGTATTCTGATCCTGCGTTAGAAAAATCTCCAACCATATACGGAAAAGCTTCTGCAGCATTCCAATTTATTGTATTAGAAAAATAACCGCCTGCATCTGCCAAAAAAGTATATCCTTCTTGTGAGACTCTATCTTTAATTAGGTTCCAAAAACCAATATCATTTACTTTTAACCCATTATAAGGTCCTATAAAATAGTATATTAATTTGGGTTTAATACTATTCCACTGGTTTCTTGTAATTTTAAAAGTATACTCATATTTGCTTGGGTTAGCAACAAGACTACCATAGTTACTTACAAACCATGGATCTGCCATTAATACATCATAAATAATTTTATTAAATAATTGATCGGCACTGTAGCCTTCATCATTTTTATTTAATATATAATTGGTTTCTAAGACACCACCTTGGTTTTGTGCTTCTTCCCAAGCGTTCATTTTTAAACGTTGTTTTCTAAAATAGCCAAAATGTTGCGAAGCATTTCCCATTGGAAATGGAATGTTATTTAATTCGTCTTTAAATACATTTTCTATTAATGAGGTAACAATTTCTTGTGATGTCATATAGCGCATACCACCAAGCTCTCCTGTAATGGTCATTCCTGGTAATTCTACAGATTCTAAGCGTCCTCCAATACGATCTCCCATTTCAAATATTTGTACTTGGTTTGCGGGTAACGGAGTACTTTCATCATTTGTTAGTCGATATGCCGAATATAAACCAGATACTCCGGCGCCAATAATAGCAACTTCTATTTCTGTGTTGCTGGGTACATTCGTTTCAAATGTTTGTTTTTTTAAGTTCATTATATTTTATGTTTAGTTAGTAGTTTTATACGCTATTTTAAAGTTAGAAATATCATAAGATGTTGTTTCTGTTAAAACTAAGTCTGAAAGGATTTTTCCTATTAAAGGAACAAATTTTGCAGCCCAACCACCTGTATATACAATGATATTTTTGTTGTTTGGTATTGAAGATGGAAGCGTATCTAAGTACAATTCTTCTTTACTATTTTTAACCAATGTAATGATACAGGTTGCCGTAAATTCTGATTTTGGTGCAAGACCATCCATGTGATCTCTTACCCAAGCTTCATTTAATTCTAAACTTTTTTGACTAGGAATACGGCTTCTCTGTGATGGATCTTGAATTATGGCATCCGGAATATCTGGAGCCACACGTACATACCCAGGATGCGCCCAATCTACTTCTGGAAAACCATAGAACAAACTTGTTGCTTGTGGTTTCTGAAAAACAAACCAAGTAGGTAATTTTATGTCTTCAATTACTTTATAATAGGCAGACGACATTTCCCAAATATCAATGTCTATTGATAATCCTAAATATTTTAAAAGTTCATTAATATAAGCTCCTGGAGTAAGTACTAATTTTTCTGTAATAAAATCGACTCCATCTATAGATACAATGATATTTCCGTTTTCTAAGGATTGAATATTAGTTACGGGTGAATGTTCTAATAAAGTTACATTTGGTGCTGATATACAAATATTGAGTAATGCTTTTTGAGTTGCAGCTAAATCTATAATACCACCATCTTTCTGAAAAAATCCATGATAAATTTCTGGAATAGATTTAAAAGGAAATCGATCTTGTATTTGTGAGGCATTTAATTTTTTATACGGAATATTTAATTCATCCATTACTATCATTGCAGCTCCTATTCCTCCTTCTTGAGAACTCAACGCAGGGTCTCCAAACCACAAAGAACCTACATGATCCATAAGTGTATCTTTTGTTGTTTTTTGTAAATTATTCCAATACGGAATGGAATCTAGCGCTAATTGAGCCATATATTTTTGCGCATATTGCAATCTAAATTGTCTCGATAATCCGGCTGAACTTCCATTTTGATTGATAAAACCATATTTATCTACTAATAAAGTTTGTTTATTAGAATTAGAAAGTTCTGCAGCTGTAGCCAACCCCATTGGTCCACCACCAATAACAATAACATCATATTTTGTCATAGTACTTATGTTTTATAGTTAAATCAAAAAAAAGATTTAATCAATTGATTTTCAATGCAATAAAACTATAAAACAGGAGGCATTAAATTTTACGTATAAATACCCTTTTTAAAAGACAGTTATAAAAACGTAACTTATAACAAGGTGTTTATAAACAAATAATCTGTTATTTTTTTAATGAAGTAGTAAGTCCATTTAAATTTAGACTTTACTTTACAATAGATTTAGTGCTACATTACAGGTTTCGTTTTAGTAATGATAAAAAAAAGACACTAAAATCCTCGGTATTCAATTTACTTGTTTATTGAATACTGAATGGTATTTACAAAAGAAGGTTCAGAAAAAATAAAAATGTTTTTACTTCATTTTTCGGTCTTTTAGCCAATTATCTAAAGGTGTAATAAAAGAGTTGATAAGAACCACTAATAAAGTACAAATTAAGGTTTCTAAATACAAGCCAGTAGCAGCAATGCAACCAATAGCGGCACTACACCAAATGGTGGCTGCAGAGCCCAATCCATGTACATTTACGCCTTCTCTAAAAATAACACCTGCACCTAAAAAACCAATACCTGTTATTACCTGTGCAATAATTCTTGTAACATCTATTGTTGTATCATCATTTTTTAAAATAAATGATAATAAAACAAAAATAGAAGCACCTGTTGCCACGAGCATATTAGTTTTTAAACCAGCTGATTTTTGATGCCATTGACGCTCAAAACCTATGATTAATCCTGCAAATAATGCCGTAAGAAGACGTATTGTAAAATCTGTAATTGTCATATAAAAAATTAAAACTTAAAGATAAAATATTAATTCCATTTTTCACAATATATACTTTAACTAAAATGCTGCACACAAAGAAATAAGTACATCAATTTAATTGTATCTTTGCCTTCATTTTTACTATAAATAATTACCTTTTTACTAGATATGCCTTTTAAAAAATTACATGCTGATATTAAAGAAATTTTAGAATCTTTAGAAATAACAACACCTACTCCGTTTCAGAGTAAAAGTATACCTCTTATAAAAAGTGGTGCTAATGTGTATTGTACAGCACCAAAAGATAGTGGCAAAACAACCACACTTGTATTAACTACTTTGCACAAACTAAAATGCCAAGAAGTTGGTGCTGCTCCTAGAGCGTTGGTTTTAGTAGAAAACTCAGAAAAGGCATTAGCGTTGCATGATGAATTTATTAAGCTGAGTAAATATGATGCTGTAAGAGTTTATGCTTGTGATGATAGAGAACATATCGATTTGCTAAAATCTGAAATATTTGAAGGTGTAGATATTTTAATTGCCACACCTAAAACCGTAAATAAATTGCTTTTATTAGAAGGTTTAAATACCACACAATTAAAGATTTTTAATATTGATGATGCTGAGTTTTTAGTTGAAAAAACAGCGTATGCCGCAGTAATGGCTATTACACAAAGTATTCATAAATGCCAGTATGTATTGTATTCAGAAAAAATGAATCCGATGTTAAAACGATTCGAAGATTATTTTATGCAATTTGCTAAAGTAGTATCTGTTAAGTAATCTTAAGCAAATACCTTTTTTTTAATCATTCTCAATTATAAAAACGCACACAATGATTCCTAAATTACATTACATATCTCAAGGAAACTCTCCAAAAGAACATTTAGAAAATATTCAGAAAGCGTGTTCATCTGGTGCAGAATTAGTACAATTACGTATAAATGGTGTTTCTGAAAAAAAATATTTAAAATTAGCAAAAGAAGCTAGAGAAATTACGTCTCACTTTCAAACAAGGTTAATTTTAAACAATCATTACAAAATAGCAAAAGAAGTAAAAGCAGATGGTGTGCATTTAGAAAATATAGATTTTTGCGCAACAACAGCTTTAGAGCATTTGTATACTTGGCAAATTGTAGGTGCAACTGCAAATACCTTACAAGATTGTGAAACCTTACTTAGTAAAAAAGTAGATTATATTACTTTAAGTCCGTTTAGAGTTTCATCAGAAAAAGAAAATATACCAACTATTTTAGGTTTAAATGGTTTTACGGTTATTTTAGATGCTTTAAAAACCGAAACCCCAATAATTGGTGAAGGAGAAATTATTACAGATGATATTACAGCTATTTTAGAAACAGGTATTTCTGGTGTTGCCGTAGCTACAGCAATTACACAAAACTTTGATAGTATTAAATTGTTTAATCAATTACTAAGTGCTTCTTCTATCGATGAACAACGTCATACATTTTAATTATTAAGAATACTATTTTAAAACAAATAGACTTTCTTTAAAAATTGTACACACATGAAAATTGAACATCTATTATACGATTATTTAGTAACAGCAGGTACTTCTACTACGCTAGCAACATATATAAATATGTTTACTTTGCTAACAGGCGTATTAATTATTACTTTTTTAATCGATTTTATCATTAAAAAAATTATAATACAATTATTTACACAGTTTGCTATTAAGAGTAAAACTAATTTTGATGATTTATTAGTAAAAAACAAAGTACCAAGAAATATAGCGCATATCATTCCGTTAATTTTTGCTTTAGAATTTACTCCTTTAGTATTTATAGATTTTCAATATATTGAAAACATCATTCAAAAAGGATTAGAAGTATTTACCATTGTTCTAATACTTTGGATTGTACGAAGTGTTTTAAATGCGCTTAAAGACTACCTAAAAACAGTACCTCGTTTAAAAGACAAGCCCATAGATAGCTACATACAGGTATTTATGATTTTTTCTTGGGTTTTCGGAATCTTATCTGCCTTTGCAATAATTACCGGCATCGAGTTTATTAAATTTATTACCACTATTGGAGCTGCATCTGCAGTTATTCTTTTAATTTTTAAGGATACCATTTTAGGTTTTGTTGCAAGTATTCAGGTTTCTATTAATGATATGGTACGAATTGGAGATTGGATTACCTTTGAAAAATACGGAGCAGATGGAGATGTTATCGAAATTAATTTATCTACCGTAAAGGTTCAAAATTTTGATAAAACAATTACTACAATTCCTACTTATGCGTTAATTTCTGATTCTTTTAAAAACTGGAGAGGAATGACAGACGCTGATGGTAGACGAATAAAAAGATCGCTAAATATTAATATGGATAGTATTCATCATTTATCGACAAAGGAGGTAAATAATTTGAAAAAAATCCAGTCTATTACCACTTATTTAGAAACACGTCAGGCTAATATTGATGAGTATAACCAAAAAAATAACATCAATAAAGAATTGCTTTTAAATGGTAGAAACCTTACCAATATTGGTGTTTTTAGAAAATATATAGAAACTTATATAGAAAATCATTCTGGTACTAATAATGACATGATGATTATGGTACGTCAATTAGCTCCTGGAACACAAGGAATTCCTATAGAAATTTATGCTTTTAGTAATGACAAACGTTGGAAAAATTACGAGTACATTATGTCTGATATTTTTGATCATGTAATTGCCTCTGTTCCTTATTTTAATTTAGAAATTTTTGAATTGCCTAATAGTTCTAATTTTAACAATTCTAAAAAATAGTTCATCTATTTTAGTGGAGTCTATTATTTTAAGAACATAAAAAAAGGAGTATCATTAAAAATTATACTCCTTTTTTCGAATCAATTTATGGGTCTTAATCCATATCTATAACACCTACCACTTCATAAGCTCTAGTACCATCTACCTGAACTTTTTCGTATAAAATATTTGCGTATTCGTAATACGTTTGACCATCTATTACTACTTTTTCATAATCATTTGGTAACTCATATACAACTGTACCTACTTCTGGCTCTACTACCTCGTATTCATTATTTACATGTATGTAAAAAGTACCATTTACATTATAATAGTTGTAATTATTAAACCTAATTCTTTTATAGTTTGTTGGTAAAACTCTAACTCTAAAGCCAATTTTTGGAGCTATAACAATATAACGACCTCTAGATTGTGTGTAATACTTATTATTTGCATAATAGTAATTTTGGTTATTATGTTTTACAACAGTTCTATTAGGTACGTTTCTTACCGAAACCACTTTTTTTGTTGGCTTTTTATACGTTACATTTTTACTTGCAATTCGTTTACTAGAAGTACTTTTTTTAGGTGTTGTTGTAGTTCTTGTTGTTGTGGTGGTTCTGGTTGTTTTTACCGGTGTTTTTTTAGTTGTTGTAGTTCTACGTGTCTGTGCAGAAACGCTTGTTGCAACAGCTACAATAAATAACGATGGTAATACAAATGATTTTATAAATGCTTTCATAATATTAATGTTTTAAATTAAACTTTCTTTGTTACACTACTAAGACTGTATATTATAAGCACGGTTTAATGACTTTTTAAACAGATAGACAAATGCCTCAATTCTATCTACAAACAGCATGATTTTATAGACGATACTAAAACTATTTTATAAAGTGTTTCTGTTCATTTGATATCAAAAAAAAGGCATACTTTTAAAAGTATGCCTTTTTAAGTACTAACATTTAAGCTATTATTTCAATAAAGCTAATAAACCAGTTAATTCAGTAAGATTTAAGCTAGCATCACTATCTGTATCTAGTACATTAAAGTTTTCTGCTACAGAACCAATAGCTTCTGTAGAGCTAATAGCCTCATCTTTGTTTGTGTCTAATAAAGTAAAAAGACTAGAAATTTGCTGTACAGTAGAGTTTGAACTTAAAGAACCTAATAAAGTTGCAGCTTGCTGAATGTTTGTTGATGACCCAATGTTTTTAATACTATTACAACTAAACATTGTACCCACTAAAAGGACTGATAATACGGTTTTCTTCATGATTTTGTATTTATGATTTTATGTTGCCACAAAAGTAGTTTTAACCATTAGGTTGATAAAATGAAATAGACAAACATAGCATTTTCACCTATTAATTAGATAGATAGATAGATAGATAGATAGATAGATAGATAGATAGATAAACTAAAAAACTCTTAATTATTTAAAGAATTATTATTCACAAACTCCAAAAACTTAGGTTTGTATTGTTCAGAAACAGTAATACGTTGGTTGTTGATAATAATCTGACTACGCTCTATAACTTCAACATTTTTTAGTGAAACAATAAAAGAACGGTGCACTCGCATAAAATGAGTTTCTGGTAATTCTTCTTCTAAAGACTTTAAACTCATAAGCGTTAAAATAGCTTTCGGATTGTCTTTTACCCATATTTTTATATAGTCTTTTAAGCCTTCAAAATACAAGACATCTGCCAATTTAATACGCAATTGTTTGTATTCAGATTTTACAAAAAGAAACTCTTTTTCTTCAGAAACCACTTTTTGTTGTTTTCCTTTTACCAACTCAAACCATGTATTTGCTTTATTAGCTGCCGCTAGAAACTCGGCATAATCAAAAGGTTTTAAAAGGTAATCTAAAGCTTCTACTTTAAAACCTTCTAATGCATATTGATCAAAAGCAGTAGTAAAAATAACACGAGTTTCTTTAGGCAACATTTTAGAAAACTCAATACCTGTTAAATCGGGCATTTGAATGTCTAAAAACAACAAATCTACAGGCTCATTTTTAATAAACTCCATGGCTTCAATGGCGCTACTACACTTCTTTTTTAGCACTAGAAAAGGTGTTTTTTCTACATAACTTTCCACTAAATTAAGTGCCATAGGTTCATCATCTACAATAACACAAGATATTTTTAAGTTGCTCATATTTAGTTCGTTTCAATTTCTAATTCCGCTACAAAACGATTGTTAGTTACAGCCGTTTTAAAACTATTTTTATTTGGATATAATAATTCTAAACGTTTTTCTATATTAGGTATCCCAATGCCAGAGCCACTCTTATCATCCATCTTTTTAGGAAAATTTTCATTTTCTATCACAAACAATACTTTTTTATTACTACAAGTCATGTTGATTTCAATTGTACCTGGTTTACTTGCAGATACGCCATGTTTAAAAGCATTTTCTATTAATGATATAAATAATAAAGGGGCTATTTTTATCCCTGTTTCTTCTGATGGAAAATGATAATTTACTTTAGTTTTATCAGAAACACGTAGTTTCATTAAATCGATATATTTTTTCATAAAATCCATTTCTTTAGATAAAGAAATGGATTCTTCATTTGTTTCGTACAACATATAACGCATTAACTTACTTAAACTATGTATCGATTTTTTAGCCTGATCCGGCGAAATATCAACCAAAGCATAAATATTATTTAAGGAGTTAAAAAAGAAATGTGGTTGCAGTTGATAACGCAAATGCTGCAACTCCGATTTTAATTTAAAATTAGCAGCTTCTTTACGCTCTGCTTCTGTTTTAATCCATCGTTTTGTAGATTTTAAAGCGATTGAAAAGAATAAGGGAGCTAGATATGATAGTATTTGTATGTAGATTGCTATTTTAAATGGTGGTCTTACTCGTTCTACACCTGCAACACTTTTTTTAATGATGTCTTTAAAGAAATTATCTTCTATATATTCTTTTAAATATAAAAAACAAACAATTGCTCCTGCATTGATGATAATAAAATAGAGCATTTTTTTAGGAAACAAAAAACGATCTATTAGCACAAAATAATTGAGGTAAAATATAATTGCAGAAAAGAACAATGGAATCCAAAAATGTGCAATTACCCTACTAAAATCTTGTTCTTGTCCGTAAGACAATAAATAAGGCAAACAGATTAGTGTTAACCAAACGAGCATATGCGATAATACGGTTATTCTTTTATTCTTGTACATTGGTTTAATATTCTATTCTAAAACTGAAAAATTCATAGAGAACTATTGGAGTGTCCCTCTGTAAACCAAAGGTAAAACTATTTAGGCTTTTGCTGCCACATAATTGATGTTTTACGGTATTTTATATACCAATACTAGCTTTTTATAGATGACAATTGTTATTAAAATAAGCAAACAATAGCATAGCGGTATTCTGTTTATTTAAAGCGGCTACTTGTTTGCTTTCCAAAAGTATGTTTTTAAAAAACACACACCCTAACCTACCCTAACAAAACCACTATAAAACCAATGTTTTGTACCTGTAAAGAGCTGTATACATCTGTAAAAAGAAATATTTGTTAGCATGAATCTTTCACAATTAGTAAAAAGGAACTACATTGGTCTACTTATTAAAAACACGCAATATTAAAGCTGTATAATACCTTTAAAAGGTATTAACATCCCTCCTTTTTAGTATTATATAACTTGTTTATTAAGCTATATAAGTAGTTGTGTACAATTATAAAATATGAAGTTAATACAAAAAAAATTATTTTTAAAAAAAGAAATCACTCTGGAGGAAGATCGAATCAAATTGAAAAATAAAAATTTGACTAGTTCTGAGGAGATTATAATCAACTTGGAAGAATTAGATATTTCAAGATTGATATACAAAAAAACGACAGATAATCTTATGCTTATTATTACTCTTTTTTTTGGTGTTTTCTTTTTAATAAACCTATTCAATCCTGCCAATTATGAACAAAATGATAATGGTTTGTTTGGAGTTTTGATATTTCTGTTTGGTGCAAGTTTAATTTCAGGATTAATTACATTCTTAAAATCAAAAAATGTTATTATTATTCCTACCATAAATAATGGATATATCGAATTATTTAGAACTAAACCGGATGAAAAAAATGTAAAAAACTTTATAAATGAGCTTTCTGAAAAAGTTAATCTAACCCTAAAAAATAAATATGGTAAAATAGACTTAGATATGCCAATTGAACCACAACTAATGAATATAAATTGGTTAAAAGAAAGGAAAGTGATTTCAGATTTAGAGTTTGAACAATTAAAATCTGAATTAATAAAAGCTAAAAAAAACAAAAATAAAATAGGCTTTAAAGAATAAAAGTAGCCAACACCGTTTATAAAAAATTGCTAAATTAGTGCTTTACCAAAGTTAGTTGCATTTATGTAAACTTCTATTTTCCTGCGGAAAATATCCGTTCACTTTAAACGCAACTTTCCCATAAACAACAACGTTAGCAAAAACTTAAAAACCAATCGAAATGAACAAAATAATAATTACATCAATTAGCATAATTTTCGCTTGTAATTCAATTTTTGGACAAACTATTAATGACAAATACGCAAAAGACGTAAAATCAGTAGATGCGATAATGAATGCGTACTATGATGTTGTTTCTGGCTCGAGTAGTGAACCTTGGGAGTTTGAAAGAGATAGTTTTATGCATTCAAAAAATGCTTTTATTACAAGAATTGATGAAAATGGAAAAGCGGAAACTCATTCTTTGGAGGCGGAATATATACCAATTGGATTATCACCAAAAGAGGATTTTTATGAAAAGGAACTAAAACGAGTAGTTAGTAAGTTTGGAAATATTGCGCAAGTTTGGAGTGCATTTGAAATACGAACTGACCTAAAAACTGAATCCAATATTAGAGGACTAAATAGCGTTCAACTTCATTATGAAAATGGAAGATGGTTTATAGACAGTTGGACTTGCGAAATGGAGGCTGAAAAGAATAATTTAGTAACTGAATTTTTGAATAAGTAATAAAAAACTTTTGCCAACAAAGAACTGAGCTAAAAAACAACACAATTCTACATTAAAAGTACGCACAATTATTATAGGCTCATCATGCTATTAATTGGTATTTTGAGCTTTTCTTTTATATGCAATACACAACCGCTTGGCTTCTCAGTATATAATTTATTGCTGGCTTCTTGTCTATATAATTATGTTATTATAATATGCTGCTATCTTCTTCTACCACCAGAATAAGTCATAGCTTCACCTTTACCAAATCCGTAGCTAATTCCTAAAGTAATAAAACGACCACGTTGTGCAAAACTATAGGTTTCAAAAGTAGTTTGCGATACAAATTGTTCTGAAATTCTTGACTCAAACAAATCTCTAACACCTAAATTTACAATTGCTTTTCCTTTAAATATTTTTTTACGGACACCTACATCTAAAAAGGCGTAACCCGTTACGTTTCCTTGTACGGTTTCAAAACCAGATTGATAATTCCCTGTTAATTCTACATCAATATCTGCTGGTAATCCTATTTTAGAACCCAATCTAGAAGACCATTGTTCTCCAGAAAAATCAAAAACCTGAGACTCAAAAGTTCCCACTCTATCAAAATAATTGAAGTTAAAATCGCCAGTAATCGTCAACCAATTGTTCGCTCTATATTTACCATTTGTTTCAAAACCAATGGCAGCATTTGTACCAATATTTTGGGGAGTTGTAATGGTTACATTATCTACATAGGTAGAAACACGCTCTACCATATCTGTGGTGTATTTATGATACAAGCTAGAACTTAAAGAAGCTTTACCAATCTTATAAATGCTTGTCAACTCATAAGAATCTGTAAATTCTGGCTGTAAATCTGGGTTTCCTACTCGAATATTAAAGTTATTTCTAATATTAAAAAACGGATTCAAATCCCACAATCTTGGTCTAAAAATACGTTTAGAATATCCTGCTTGCAAAGAAAAATTTTCCCCTACTTTGTAAGATGAGTGCAAGGTTGGAAATAAATTAGTAAAATCTTGTTCGTTAGATTCGTTGGTGTTTGTTAATAACGTTGTTAAGTTGGTCTGCTCTACTCTTAATCCTACTTTTAAACCCCATTTTTCTCTTTCATACGCAACAGTACCATAAACACCCAACACTTTTTGATTGTACTCAAAATTGTTTGTTAATGCATCATCAATCACAAAAACACCATTGGTTAAATCACTTACTTCATAATCATTACCAACATCATTAATTACATATTGTGCACCTGTTTCTAAAGTGTAAGTATCAGAAATTGGGTTTGTATAATCTGCTTTAAATGTATAGTCTGCTTGCTGAAAATTGGTTGCTGTTTTTTGATTGCTATCACTATCTGCACCAGAAATGGTTGTATTTGTAAAGTTAGATGATTGATCTTTTCCAAAGAAACTACCCAAAGCACTCAACAATAAAGTGTGCTCTTCATTATTTTTAAATTGCTTTTTATAATTTAATTCGTATTTATATTTAGGGTTTGTAGCGTCCGTAACTTCATTTCTTGCCCAACTAGAAACCAAACTATTATTAGCATCATACTGTCTAAAGGTTGTTTCAGAAGGTTGCTCTTCTACCTCATAGGCAAAATTACCAGATAACGTTAGTACGTTTAAATCGTTAATATGGTAATCTGTTCCTAAAGTAAGGTTGTAAAAGGTTTCATTTCTATATTCTGTTCCATCACTGTAAATAACTTCGTTATTCACTAAATCTCTATTAATAGCCTCAGAATCTTTTGGTAAAGACCTGTAACCCGCACCCAATTGCGCAAATAAATTAAAGTTTTCTGTTCTTCTATTCAAGCTTAAACCGATACTATGATTGTCTGGAATTCCCGTATTTAAAGAGACAGAACCATTCCAACCTCTTTTTTCTTCTTTCTTTAGTATGATGTTTAAAATTCCGGCCGTTCCAGAAGCTTCATATTTAGCAGAAGGATTTGTAATAATCTCAATACTCTCAATCATATCTGCCGTAATAGTACCAAGCGCATTGCTAGATTCATCTGCCAAAACAGATGGTTTTCCGTTGATTAATATTTGCACACCAGAACTTCCTCTAAGACTAATTTCTCCTTCGATACTAACATTTACAGAAGGTACGTTGTTTAATACTTCTAACGCACTTGCACCTGTGCTACTAATATCTGCACCAACATTAAAAACACGTTTGTCTAATTTAAAAACCGTTTTAGAAACCTCGCCAGTAACAACTACTTCATCTAAAGATTGACTGTCTGTAATAAGGATAATTTTTCCTAAATTGATCTTTCCATTTGTTGTTTTAAACTCCTTGATGGTTTTTGTTTCAAAACCCATAAAACTAATCTCTAAATAGAAATTAGTTTTAGCTGTAGCAATACTAAATTTCCCAGATTCACTAGAGGTTGTTCCTGCAATAATTTTACTAGAATTGGTCTCCTTTATAACTACCGTTGCATACGGAATTGGTTGCGAAGTTGTATCTTCAATTAATGTACCTGTTATTGTGGTATTACTATTTTGTGCTATTATATTACCGATTGTCAGTAAAAAAAACAGTATAAATAAGGTGTTTTTTAGGAAAGATTTCATCTGAATATATTTTATAATTTGATGTGTTTATAGCTTAAAAGAGTTGAATATAAGACTAATTCAATATATAACAAGCTTCACTTTTCATAAAACCAATCGGATGTAAATCAAAACCGTTCTTTTTAACAAAATTTTCACAAATAAAAAAACCTAGTCTTTAAAAACTAGGTTCTCTCATTGTAAAGTTCACATTTACTATTTAATATTTGTTTGCTAATTACTCATAACGCAAAGCAGTAATCGGGTCTAATGCTGATGCTTTTCTCGCAGGATACCATCCGAAGAAAATACCTGTTACAGCACATACTACAAAAGAAATTATAATAGAGTACAAAGCAACACTTGTAGGCCAGTTTAAGAATTTTTCTATAAACACTGTAGATGCTAAGCCTAGTAAAACACCTAAAACGCCACCAGTAATACTTATTAGAATCGCTTCAATTAAAAACTGCATTAAAATATCTGCTCCCTTTGCTCCTACTGCCATTCGTAAACCAATTTCTTTGGTACGTTCTTTTACAGAAACATACATAATATTCATAATTCCGATACCTCCAATCAACAAAGAAATACTTGCCACGGCTACTAAAAGTAAGGTTAACATTTCACTTGTAGAACTAAAAGTAGAAATCAATTCTTCCATAGAACGCACACTAAAATCATCATCTTCTGTAGCGGTTAGTTTATGTTGCGCACGTAAAATTGCAGAAACTTCTATCACGGCATTAGGTGCATCTTCTTCACTAATAGCAGAAGCCATAATTTGATTTAAGTGATCTATAGCCAAAATACGTTTTTGAACCGTTGTGTATGGTGCAATTACTACATCATCTTGGTCTTGACCAAAGGTGTTTTCTCCTTTTTCTTCTAAAACACCAATTACTTTAAAGGGAATGTTATTAAAACGAATCATTTGTCCCACTGGTTCTTGACCATCAGGAAAAACATTATCTACCACAGTTTGACCTATTATAGCAACTTTAGAAGCTGTTTTAACTTCGGAATCTGTAAACATACTTCCGCTTTGTAAACCAACTACTTTAATTTTTAAATACTCTGGGTTTACACCATAAATGGTACTTGGCCAGTTGTTAGATCCGTTGATGACTTGTCCGTTTCCGTTTACCATTGGTGTACTATAACTTAGTAAGGTAGATTGTTTTTTTAACGCCTCATAATCACTCAAAGTAAGCGATTCCATAACACTTGCTGCTTGTCTAACACCACCTCGTGTATCTGCTCCGGCTTTTATAGTAATCATATTAGAACCCATAGCAGAAATGGTTGTTCTTATACTTTCTTTAGATCCTTCTCCAATAGCCAACATGGTAATTACAGATGCTACACCTATAATAATGCCCAGCATGGTTAATAAAGTTCTTGTTTTATTAAGAATGATGGCTTTTGTTGCGATTTTAAATAAATTTAATAGTCTCATAACTAATCGTCTTGTTTAGGTAATTTTGCTAATTCGTTTGCTGCAGATTGAATATTATCATTTTGATAATCTTTAATAACATGCCCATCTTTTAATACAATGGTTCTGTTACTAAATGTTGCTATATCTGGCTCATGTGTTACAAAAGTGATCGTAATACCTTGTTTATTTAATTCTTGAAATAAGGACATAATTTCATAAGACGTTCTAGTATCTAAGTTTCCTGTAGCTTCATCAGCAAGAATCATTACAGGGTTATTTACCAAAGATCTTGCAATAGCCACACGCTGTTGCTGTCCTCCAGAAAGTTGAGAAGGTGTATGATCCATTCGATCTCCTAAACCAACCATTTTTAAGGCTTTTATAGCACGCTCTCTTCGTTCTTCTGTAGAAACGTTACTGTTGTATAATAACGGCAACTCTACGTTTTCTATGGCAGATGTTCTTGCCAATAAATTGTACGATTGAAAAATGAATCCTATTTTTTCATTTCTAATGGTTGCCAGTTCATTTCTGCTTAAATCTTTTACAGATACGCCATCAATTTCATACACACCAGATGTTGGCTGATCTAAACATCCTAAGATATTTAACATGGTACTTTTACCAGAACCACTAGATCCCATAATAGTAACAAACTCGCCTTCTTTTATATCAAATGAAATACCTCTAAGTGCATGCACCGTTTCGGTACCCATGGTAAACTGTCGTTTTAAATCTTCTATTTTAATGATTTCTTTACTCATGGCTCTTTATTTTTTCTTCCCTCCGGGACGTTGTGGCATAAACGGGCTTTCGCTAGTTCCTTCTTTTTTTGATGCTGCTTTGCTAATGCCACTTAAACTATACACAAGTTTTTCTCCTTCTGATACTCCACTTAATAATTGCACATTAACACCATCACTTGCACCAAGATTTACTACTTTTTTAGTAATGGCTCCGTTATTTTCTAATACCCAAAGTGTTGTTTCCGATCTAGATAATTCACTTTTATTTGCTGTTAATTGATGCTGTAAATTATACGTTGTTAAGGTTTCTCTTTCTGGTTTAAAGTTAATTGCTTTTGCCTCTGCAGTTAACACATTATTTAATTCTAAAGTAAAAATAGAAATGGTTGCTGTTAAGCCTGGTTTTAGTTTTAAGTCTGGGTTATCTGCCTTAATTACAACCGTATACGTCACTACATTTGAAGTAACAGTTGGGTCTAGTCTTACTTGCGTTACAACACCTTCAAAAGTTTCACCAATGTAAGCATCCACTGTAAATTCTACTCTATGTCCATTTTTAACTTGTCCAATATCTGCTTCATCTACATCTGCTTCTACTTGCATTTCTTTTAAATCTTGTGCAATGGTAAATAGTGTTGGCGTACTTAAACTTGCCGCAACCGTTTGCCCTTCATCAATAGCTCTAGACAAAACAACTCCGTCTATTGGCGAATAAATATTAGCATACCCTAAATTGGTTTTTGCCTGTTGCAAATCAGAATAACGTTGTGTTACTGTCCCTTTTGCCGTTTGATAATTGTAAGTTGCCTCATCAAAATCTGCTTTACTAATTACCTGATTATTGTATAGACTTTCTTGTCTGTCAAAAATTGTTTTCATGTAATTTCTTTGACTTACGGCATTGTCATACGCTGCTTGTGCCTGTGTTTTAGAAGTATTCAAATTGGTTTTATCCAACTCTGCAATTAACTGACCTTCTTTAACAATACTATTATAATCTACATATATTTTTTCTACAACTCCAGATACTTGTGTCCCTACTTGTACTTGCGTAATTGGTTCTATGGTTCCGGTTGCAGTAACCATAGTAGTTACGTTTTCTTTTTTTGTTAGCACAGTTTTTGCTTCTATAACAACAGCATCATCGCCATTTATAAAAGAGTATCCTATAATAGCAAGTACAACAACTGCAATGCTTATGATGATTATGTTTTTATTTTTTTTCATGAGTTCTTGTATTAAAGTTTGATGTCGTTTCCTTGGTAAAATTGTAATAATTGATGGTATAAAATATTTAAGTATTTAGATTGCAAATAGTTTTGTTGTGCATTGGTAAACGTATTTTGACTAATCACTAAATCTGTAGTACTTAAAGCACCTAATTCGTATTTTTTTTGTGCCAGTTTATAAGATTGTTCAGCCTCTACTTTAGAGGCTTCTGCAGCAATTACTTGCTCTTGTGCAGACAATGCATTTTGATATGCTGTTTCTACCTTTCTATACACTTCTTTTTCTGTAGATAACTTTTGTATTTCTGCTTTTTCTATGTTGATGGTTGCCGTTTGTACCGCACTTTTAGTTTGATTTCTATTAAAAATCGGAATCGTTAATGACAACCCTAATTTCTGATTGAAATTCACATCAAACTGATCTGAAAATGTATTTGTATTGATGCTCGTATATCCAGAACCTAAACTTCCTGATAAAGCCAGTGTTGGTAAAAATCCTCCTTTTGCAATGTCTAATTCTTTCTTACTTGCTTCAATAGTTAAGTTACTAGATTGTATTTCTGGTAAAATACCTAACGCTTTTTGATACACCTCTAGCTTGTTCAATTCTAGATTTACTAAATCCATATTTTCATCAATGGTTTCTATTTCTATAGTTTCCATTGGTGATAATTCTAATAATTGTTTCAATGCAATAATGTATTGTTGATAATCATTCTTAGCAGAAATAACATTGTATTTGTTGGTAGCTGCCTGACTTTGGGCTTCTGTATAATCGTTTAAAGCAATGGTTCCTGCATCTAAACGAGATTTTGCTCTTTGTACTTCTGTTTCAGAAGCTAACAAGTTATTTTCTGTAATGGTAATACTTTCTTTGCTATACAATGTTTGTAAATAGATTTCTAAAATATTTAAAACAATGTTATTTTGAGCTACTTCTTCTTCAAAAACACTTTGGTCAAATAAAATTTTATTTTGTGCTATTTGATTGGTAATTTGATTTCCTTGAAACAAGGTCATAGAACTATTAATCCCCACATTTGTACTGTGTATTTGATCTGTAACATAGCTACTTGTAATTGGATCTATTGTATTTCCGTTAGAAAAACTTTGTGAAGCACTTCCAAATAAATTTGGCAATCGAGATGATTTTGCTTTGTTATAATCTATTTCAGCAATGTTTTTAGTAAGTGCTGCATCTTTAACTGTAATATTGTTTTCTAAAGCATATTCGATGCAATCTTGCAAAGACCAAACTTTAGATGCCGAATTTGTAGCTACTTCTTGTGCAAAAGAAAACTGCACAAATAGGACGCTAAGAATGAGGATATATAATTTCATTTTTTTGAGTGTTTTAATTGAACACATCAAAGGTGAAATTATATACTATCTTATAAAAAGGTAATAGACGTTTGGTAGAATTGACTATACGAAAGCGGTTGTTTTATGGATGAGAGATTTGATAAAAGCACAAAATACAATGAATTAATATTCACCTATATTTTTACAAAATCAACTCCAACTCTTAACGGATGATTGAATGCATGATTAGCAATTCTTTGAGCATAATTATCTTTTAAAGTGAATTTGTACTCTAATTTTAAATTTGTAACACTTCCTTCTTTGAATCGTTTAGATAGTAATTCCCCAGTTGTAATATTTGGATTTTCTATATATAATTGAAAAGGCTTTATATATTCTCCTTTTGTCCATTCAATACATGTATCCTTAGAAATATACGACTTAAAACCTCCTTCACCAGCTTCTAAACATTCTTCTTTATTTGTGTTTTTAACACCCTTAACAAAGAAATAAGAATTATTGATATTATCGGTAGGATTTAAACAATCACAAAGGGCTGTGATACACAAATAATATTCATTGTCACTACCAAAAAATATATCTCCAAAATTTAAATTTTGATGTTCTAAAATTCTACCGTTGTAGAATGTATTTAATAAAAATAAATCATTGGTAATTTCTTTAGTATCATCGACTCTACTCAGTGATTTTAAAAAATCATCATCAATAATTTCTAATTTTGAATTTGATAAATTCAACTTTGTTTGTTCTAACAATATTCTATTGATAAAAAATCTGAAATCTTCTTTTGTTTGAGGGTCTTCCGACTTAACAAGTTGATCGTGATGAAACAGTAATGCTTTAGTATCAATAGATAAAACAGCTGGTGAAATAAATGAATTGTTTTCAGAAAAATTATTTTGCATATCCAAGCCTAATAATTTCATAAAGCAGTCATCATTATCAACCAAATGAGTTATAATTTTATCTAGAATTCCTGATGCCGAATTATCTGATTTATTAATTATTGTAACTATTGTGTTGTTTATTGATAAAATTTTATTAGCTCTGTCAATTTTAATATCCATATCTAAAGCGATATCTGAAGCAACTAAATTCATAAAAGCTAACTTGACATAAACTAATGCGCATCCAATGTTTTTAGTAGCAGTAAGTTTTTTTATTTCATCAGGTAAAGCACTGTCTATATCAATTAAATCTCTATATAAACGAGCATTAGAACCAATTTCATCTAAAGAGATTTTATCTATAATTTTATCAATACCATTGTATACTCCTAAATCCTCTAATATTTCTTCATATTTGTTTTTATCAAAACCAGAGAAATAAGAACCAATATTGTTAATTATATTATCTGTATCTGGTTCAGACGTATAAATTGAGCAAAAATGTATGTTATTTGATTTAACTACTTCTGATAATAATTTTAATGAATATTCTTCCCCAGATTTATCATCTAATTTCCAATCAAGTAAAACTAAATCTCTTTTTTTAAATAAAAAATCATGATATTTTTTATCTTCAATTTTATTCGAATCAAACTTATCTATTGATAAGGATATCCCCAAATTTCTAAACCCTTTGTAAAGTTCCACTGATAGCTTATTTTCATCTATTTTCATATCAGGAACAGTAAATACATCCGCTGCTTTTTCATCTACAAAGACTACTGACTTAATAGCCTTACTTAATATCGAATTTGCCTTTGCTTTGTAGCTTTCTTTACTCATTAACTTAAAGGTTTTATAACGAAACAAGCACCACTAAGTACATTGTATTCTTTGTCATTAGTAGCATATATATCTAAATTACTTTCATTTAGACTTTGTTTAGAAAGATATAAACCTATCCCTCTACCGTTTGGTCTGTTAGAATAAAACATATCAAATATTTTATCTAATCGATGATTCTCAATTTTTAATCCTGAATTACAAATAACTATTTCGTTAGTTTCATTATAATAATCTAATAAAATTTCACGATGTTCTTTGTTGCGCATCCAGTAAATTGCGTTGTTAATTATGTTTATAAATACCGTGTGGATAATTGGTTCTTTAATTGTTAAAGAGAAATTTTTAAATGCTTCAGTAGAATGGAAATTTATTTTGTAATCTTCAATTCTTCTATCAAAGAATTTTAATAAATATTTAGAGATATCTAAGCCAGAAACATTCTTAGGTACAACTCCAGATATTCTATATAATGGTGATAGCAAATCATATTTGTCTTCTAATTGCTTGAAATTTTGCTTCAAAAAATTAAATTGTTCTACATCCGTAAAGAGATTGACTTCACTTAATTTATCAATAGAACTGTTTATTTTAGCATACAACTGATTGAACTCGTGGTCTATAATTTCAACAGCAACACCTAATTGTGCAGTTTCTCTAGTTTGTTCCCACTTATATTTGATGGTGTCGTATTCGGCTTTATAAGCTCCTTGAACTAATTCTTCATCTATATCAAAACTTAATTTACTTAAGTGCTCAACTAACGGAGATAATTCTTTATTTATTTGATCTCTTAAAAATTCAAATTTTGAAGCTAATTTTTCAGATTCAATTAGTACACTTTCTTTAGAATCTATTGAGTTGACTATCTTATCTTTTTCAAAATTTAATTCATCAATAACTCTTCTTGAGCGAAATGAAAAATCCTTCAACAAACTATCGTATTTAGTTTTTAATTGGATTCTATTTTCGGTTATAATCTTTTCAAGTGTGCCATTATATTTTTGATAACTCTTAGTAAACTCCACTTTCAATTCTTTGACTTCAAGTTTTTCTTGAACCTTAGTCATTAATTGAGCACTATCTTTCTTAATAGTTTCGTTGAAGCCTAATAATTTATCTTCATACTTATCTAAACGGTCTAGTTGAGTGTCGGTTGGTTTATATCTTTTTGGTATTCTAGGAACTAAATTTTTAAATTCTATATCAAGAGTGTGTAATCTATCAAGTAAACTTTCAATATCTGAGTACAGAACATTAGATGCGTTTGTTTTTTCTTCTAACTGTTCTAAAATATATTGATATTCAGTTTGATATTTTTCAAATTTTTCAGGGTATTCTCTTAATGACTTAGTAAATGCCTTTTTCTCTTCTGTGGCTCTTTTATTGTCTTTTTTTATAGCCTCGCTCTGTTCTTTTAATTGAGCCATTTTATCTCTAAACAAACTGTTTTTTGGTTTATCGGAAAAATACTCATTAGCTAAATCTTTGAAGAAATGAATTAAATCACTTTCAAAAGCTCTATAGGCTCCATTATTAATTAAACCTTCTCTACTTGATTTATCTTTTAATTTAAAATTTTCATTCCTGGTTAATCCTAAATATCCGAACATTCTTCTATATGAAAAATAGTATGAACCTGCTCTTTTTGAACGTCTCTCTTCAAATCTTAGAAAATCCGCATTAGGTCTACCGTATGGAAGAACTCTAAAATCGTCACGATAAATATATAGGCCTCCATAATTTTTTACTTTTTTCTTTATACTTTCATAAGATATTTCATTTTGAATGGATTCGTTTTCTTTACCTTGATTATAACCTAGCTTGATAGAAACATTTCCATAATCATTTCTCGAATCATTTTTCCTAGGATTAATAAATGTGTAATCTATTATTTCATCATATATCTTTAATTTTCCATCAAACTTTCCAGTTCCATTAAACTCACCTTCAATAATTATATCAGCTAAATCATAATCATTAGATGTAAAAAACTTTCCTTCTGAAGTTAAAAAATCATACTCCTGATTAATTTCTTTATGAATTGGAATTGAGGTTTTTATTATACTATTATCTTTTTTAAAATCATTAGTAAACCCAGATAAACTTGAAATTACGAATTGTCTATCTTCAAGACCATCTTCATCATTTTTAGTTAAGTCAACTATTTGTTCAATAGGTTCAAAGACAATAAATTTTGTTCCATGACCATTTTCAATATCTATTAAATCAACAAGTAGTTTTTCTGATAAAAAATCAGGGATTTTGGACTTAATAATAGAGTATTCAATATCTCTTCTTAATCCTAATTGTTTTTCTTCCCAAATATAATTGCCATCTGTGTCGTTTTCTTTATCAAAATTTTTAAGAAATGTTTCTTTTAACTTTTCAAATTTAAAAGTTAATTCATTAATATTTTCAATGTCTTCAACAGGTATATCTACATCGTCTAAGAATAGATTATAGTTTTCTAGTAATCTCCAATCAAAGAATAGTGCCTGTAAAGGATGTCCTTGTTTTTTAGTCAGCATTAACATTGGGTTACCAAGAAATGCTACAGACAATCTTCCTATACCTTTTTCTCCTGCTTTGATCCTTGGTTTTTTCCAAAGTGTTTCTTCACTTTCTTTTTCTTCTAGTGTAGCTCTACTTTTAGAGTCGGTACCAAGTACTAACCATTTTTCAAAAATATCATTTCTAGACATTCCTTTTCCATCATCTGTCATAACAAACAATGGGGAATCAACGTCTTTATAAGTATCTAAATAAATTTCAGCCGTTAAGTTATCAGCATAGGCATCATAACCATTTTTCCATAACTCTGTAATTGCTGTAGGTAAATCTGCAATTTGTCCTTTTCCGAGTAAATCTACTGCTCTTGCTTTGGTTCTAAATTGCATTCTTATGATTTTGAATTATTGCTTGTCCTACTCGTTTTGCATATTCAGGTGGTACTGCATTACCAATTAACCTAGCTAAACTTCCCATGCTTGTTCCTATAAACTTATAATCTTTAGGAAATGATTGCAGTGTAGCACCTTCTCTAATTGACAACGCTCTATTCTCCTCCGGATGAACAAAACGTCCATTAGAAACACTAAAAAATTTTGTAGTAATAGTTGGTGAAGGTTTATCCCACCAAAGTCTCCCGAATGTATCTTTAAAAGAAGTATCCCTATCTATAAAGCAATTTAATTGAAGATTTTTATCATTTGCAAAACTTAAACGATTACCTCCATCCTTTTCTACTCTTTCTAAACGTTTTAACGTTAATTCACTAACGTTAGGAACTGAGTGATTAAAGTCAGTTAAATCTTTATGGCCAGCCTTAATTTTATAAAAGCCATTTTCTTCACCAATAACATCTCTTACTGTTAATTTTGTATTCGCCTTTATGGGCTCTAACTCAGTATCAGTAATTCTATTAGCAATTAAAGTAAATCGCTTTCTATTTTGAGGGACACCATATTCAGATGTATTGTGAATATCAAAATGAACTTTATAGTTGTTTTTTTCTAGCCAATTTATAAATTTTTCTAAGCCACTTTCACCTTTTTTACGAAGAACTCCTGGTACATTTTCAACCACAACATAACCAGGATTAAAATATTTAACAAATCTTTCAAACTCAACTAATAAGTTTTTTGATTTCTGAGATTTGTTTTTATCTGTATTAATAATACTCCAAAATTGACAAGGACTGCAACCTATAAGTAATAATTCGTCATCATTACGTTTTAATTTTAGAGTTTTTTCTAATTCTTCTTCTTTTAATTCAAAAACATCCGCCTTTATGAATTTGGCTTTTTTGATATTAGCTTCATAAGTAGCTCTACAGTTTTCTTCATAATCAACTCCTGCTAAAACCTGAATACCAGATTTTTGCATACCATAACTCATACCTCCTCCTCCACAAAAGAAATCTACAGCTTTAATTTTTGGTTTGATTTTATGTTTCAATTTTGATTTAGATTTTAACTATGTAAATTAAACATTTTTTCACTTTTAAACAAAGAAATTTTTGTTTTATTATGCTCTTACATTATATATTTCTTTATGTCTAATCATTTTCAACAAGGATTAAACTAATTTTTAGTAAAAAAAACGAAAATTAAAAGCAACGAAACTAAGAATATCAAATTACTCCATCCAAATACAATTTACCAATATTTTAAATATCTTCTGAATCTTTATTAACAAAACCAGAATACTTATACTACTGAACAAAAGCGAAACTCAATAATTTATTTTCTTGCTTTTAAATTTACTTCCATTGTTCTTTTCCATTGATGAAAAGAAACAAAAATCTAGACTTCTGATAATTTTATTGAATTCTACAAGATATTACACTATCGTGTCCAGACCGCAAAAGCTCTTTGGACACTTGCCGCTCCATATCTTTTGAATTGCTACTAAAATTATAATATGTCGGGGTTGAGGTTGCTACTGAGTAAAAGAGAATGAATTAAAGCCCATCTAGATACAATTTACAAATAGTATAGATTTTCTCTGAATCTTTATTATCCAATCCAGAATACTCAGACAACGGGAAACTAACCGTCATTTTTGTGGCTGCAAACTTAAAACTTTCTGCTGCATGTGCTTTTAAATAAGTTGCATGTGCAATTACCTTAAAAGTAGAATTTAATTGTAAAGGAGTTTTAGTAGCAGGTTCAGCTACATAACTGCCTACAATGGGTAAACCTGATTTTAGAAAGGGTTTAATAGGGAAATTATCTAAAATTCCGCCATCGGAATACAATGTTTTATTGATGATAATAGGCGTAAAAATACCAGGAATCGCACAAGAAGCCAATACAGGTTTCAATAACTTCCCTTTACTAAAATAACGAGGTTTACCACTTTGCATGTTAGAGGCAGTAATGTAAATTGGAATTTTTAAATCTCTAAATTTATCTTTTATTTTATTTTCTATAATCGATTTGAATAAAAAAGTATCAAAGATTCCTGCTTTTGTCATGCTAAAGAAGGAAAACTTAAATAGACTCGTTCTTTTAAAGATTTCTAAAATTTCTTGCGTAGAAATACCAGAAGCATATAATGAGGCAACCAAAGCGCCTCCACTACTCCCAGAAATAGCATTTATTTGCAAGCCTAATTCTTCAATTTTTTCAATCACTGCCAAATGTGCAGCACATTTAATGCCGCCTCCCGATAACACTAAGTTTATAGGAATGTTTACATTTAGTTTAGAAAGTTGTTCACTGTAATTTATAGGTATTGGGATCATTTATTTAAACTCTAAAATACACGTAAATATACTTTTAAAATGGCTTATAGGCTATTTATTAAGACGACAATCGTTGTTAGATATAATCACAACTATAGAATGTCATAAAATTCGAATAACGATTCTATAGACTTAAATCAAAATGTTTGGTTGAGTGGAGTCGAAACTTATGTTAGCAATTCAATAGTTCTCGACTGCGCTCTAACGGACAATGAGAGATTTGATAATTACTTTGATTCGTTGCTGATTCATTAAGAATTCAACTCTTTCATAATTTCTGCAAACAATTTATAAGATCGTATTCTATCATTAATACCATATATATTAGTTACGGCAATCAATTCGTCTGCTTGTGTTTGTGCTAAAAACTCCTTTACTTGCGCTTTTACAGTTGCTTTGCTACCTATAAAAGAATATTTCAGCATTTGATGCACTTGTGGATTTTGTAATATCTCTTTATAATATTCCGTCATGGCAGTTGGTGGTTGCACAAAATCTCGTTTACCCGTAAACAAACCAACAATCATCCTAATTAATGAGGTTGATAAATTGTCAGCCTCTTCATCGGTATCTGCAATAATAATATTTACACCTAAAATTGTATACGGTTTTTGTAAAACATCCGAAGGTTTAAATTCTTTACGATAAATAGCCAAAGCATCCCATAAATGGGTGGTTGCAAAATGACTCGCAAATGCATAAGGAAATCCTTTTTTGGCAGCTAAATGTGCACTATCCGTACTAGAACCTAAAATATAAAGAGGCACATCTACTCCTTCTGCAACGGTAGCTCTTACTTTAGCATGTTTATTTTCTACAGAAAAATAGGTTTGAATCTTTTCTATTTCATTCGGAAAAGATTGCGCAGCTTCCATAAAATCAGAACGAATGGCTTGTGCAGTTTCTCTGTCCGTTCCGGGGGCTCTCCCCAAACCTAAATCTATTCTATTCGGATATAAAGAACCTAAGGTTCCAAATTGTTCTGCAACAATTAAAGGTGAATGATTGGGTAACATAATTCCGCCAGAACCTATACGAAGTGTTTTGGTGCCTTGTGCAGCATACCCAATTAAAATAGAAGTAGCAATACTACCAATATTTGTAGAGTTATGATGTTCTGCCAACCAATACCGTGTGTACCCAAATGTTTCGGCATTTTGTGCCAATTTTAATACATTATTAAAGGTTTCTTTTAAAGTATGATCTTTAGAAACCAAGGCAAGGTCTAAAATAGAATACGCTGTATTTTCAGTTTTCATAATACTTTTAATCAATAGTTATATGATAAATATAAAATCTTTTTTACAGCAACAAAATTACAGAAAGTAGTGCGCTTTTAAGATAATGTTTTGTTAATATAAGTAACGAAACACTAAATTTGTATATCGCTTTAAAAGCAAAAAAATTAGATGAATAAATTAATACAATCCATACCAGTTTTAGATTTAGAAGAATTACCTGTAGATTTAATGAGCGCTTATAAAAATAAAATTTTATTACTTATTATTTACAACAATGACTGTTTGGGGTGTACAGGACGTGCTATTCCGTTGGCTTATGATTTTCAACAGAAATATCCATCAATTCAAGTGGCTGGTATTCATGCCGATTTTATAAACAGAGAAGGAAATAAAAAGAATATTAAAAGTATTTTTACGAGTGGCGAAAATCCGTTTCCTATTTATATTGATAAAAACCACAAAGTTTACGATCAATTTAAATCCGAAGGAACTCCACAGTGGCTATTAATTACTGAAAAAGGAGAATTGTATCGTTCTATTTTCGGGTCGCAAGAAAATGCTGCAAATCGGTTATTTTATGCGCTAGAAAGTTTAGTTGATAAATAATGGCGAACTAACTATTAAACTAATTTATTCTAATACTGTTACCTATCAATCTATAAAATTATTAAGTGATTAATTTATTTCTATTTGATATTGTAATACGAACATTCCTTTGCGTTCATCAACCTTAAGTTCATTATTTATATTTTGATAAACAGGTCTATTTTGATACCCTAAACTCAATTTATTACTGTGTCCTTTAAAGAAACAATTTATCCCTAAATCATACACCACCATGGCATCATCTAACGCTTCAAAATCTGAATATTGTATAGCAATATTAGGTTGTAATTGATAACTTTTCTTTCCTTTAGCTAGTAAATATCCTAATTGAAAAAAGGTTGTGTTTCCCGTACCCATCATCGGAAAATCATTACCACTTCCATTAAAAGAAGTTCCGCCAGAAGTAATATCATTAGCGCCAACATTTCTAATATAATTTGGACCAAAATCATTCTGATTGTATCCTAAATATGTAGTAATTGCAGTTCTTTTATCCTTATTTAAAGGAACATCATAAAACACATCTACTGCCCAATTTTTAAAATCGTAATATTTTTCGATACCATTTACCAATTGCGAAGTCATTTTAGGTTGGTTCATAAAACCAGCACCGAGGTTTAAAATATTCTTTGTTCCTAGATAGGTTCCTGTTCCTCCACTATAAGCAGATTTGTTACTTTCATTGTGTAGAAACTCATATTTTACATAGCCAGAAATTCTTTTTCTAGGTTTATTAATTGCATAATCTACTTTGCCTTCCGTTGCCGTAACTCCATATTGAATAGGATTTTTTAACGATAAAATATAATCGAATTTATGTATTTGTCCTTTTGCCCAGATACCTAGTCCACGAGCAATATCATCATTTTTATTTACCGTTAATAACGAATACAACGGAGCATCAACAGCCATTAAAGATTTACTGCTTCTTACATTCCATCGGTTTAAACCGTCCCAACCAGACTCTCCAAAACCTAAAGCAAATTCTTTTGCAAACTCATATTCTGCATATAAATCTAAAACACCAAACTTAAAATCTTTTTCAGATTTGCTATTCATATTATTACCACCAAACAAAGAGTATACATATAATTTAGGTGTTAATTGTGCAGAAACTCCCATTCTTAACCTTCTAAGAGATACATCAAATACATTATTGGCAACTTCGTTATTTATAGTAGTACCTGGATTGGTGTTCATGTATCTAGCCCACAATTGCATTCTAACAGAAGCCTTTACATAGGTTTTACCTGTTTCATCTAAATTTAATTTTAGTTTATTGCTTTGAGCATAGCTAAAACTAGACATAAAAATTAAAGTAATAAGAAGAAAGTATTTTATAGTTTTCATTATAATTAGTTTAGCAAAAGCTGGTTTTTATATAGCAAAACTACTGTAACTCTAAAAAAAACTTACTGATAAATGTCACGTTACGTTTATAATAAAAAAAACTAATTTATGCTGTCTCTCTATTTTTAAAAACATATAAATATTGCCCCGTAGCCATTCTTCTAGAAGCGTCTTTGGCTCTTTGCGCTATTTCTCCTTTATATAAAAAATCTATGGTTGTAAACCAAATTTCTAACCATTTTCCAAAGTGAACTTGACTCATAGTATGATTTAGAAACTTGTCTACTTTTAAATGCGCTTTGCTAGGGCTTCCCTTAAAACAAACATCACCTAATAAGGCTGTTACCCAAAAATCAGTTAATTTTTCTAAGTGTGGCGGCCATTGCTCTTTACTTAAATGATGATTAAAAATAGGTCCTAAAAGGTCATTTTTTCTAATAGCATCGTAAAAAGTAGTAACCAATACGTAAATATCTTCTCTATTTTCTATTTCTTTCATTTTATAAAATATTAAATCCGCACAAACCGAAATTTAGCTTGTGCAGATTATTTATACATTTAAACTTAATTTTTCTTTTTGATGCAATAAATAGTTTCTTGTATGGTAAACCAACAAAAGTAAAAGATACCTCCAGAGAATATAACATCACCAATCATACGCATCCATTTAAACGTTTGTACTGTTGGCGAATACAATAATTCGGCATCTCTAGCAAAAGAATATCCTTTTGTAATTGATGTATACGCTTGTATTAAACCTACGGGTAACATACTTAAAAACACCATGGCAACTAAACCAATATTTAACAACCAAAAAGCTCTTTTTAATTTTACAGAACTCCAAACTCTGTCTGAATAAAAACGTAAACAGATAATAATAAAGCCCATTCCTAATAAACCGTACACACCAAATAAAGCGGTATGCGCATGTACTGCTGTGGTATTTAATCCCTGAATATAATACAATGCAATTGGTGGGTTAATTAAGAAACCAAATACACCTGCACCTACCATGTTCCAAAATGCAACAGCAATAAAGAAAAATATTGGCCATTTGTATTTTTGCATCCATTCATTAGATTTTAAAAGGTTCCAGTTTTCACGAATTTCAAAGCCCATTAAAGTTAACGGTACAACCTCTAAAGCACTAAATGTAGCTCCTAAAGCAATTGCTTGCACAGGTGTACCAGAATAATATAAATGATGTAAGGTTCCAATAATTCCACCTGCTAAAAAGATCGTTGCAGAAGCAATAGATGCTTTTCCTGCTGTTTTTGCTGATAAAATTTTCATTCTTAAGAAAATAAATGCAATAATAACGGTTGCAAAAACTTCGAAAAAACCTTCTACCCAAAGGTGTACCAACCACCATCTCCAATAATTAATTACAGGCAAGCTACTGTTTTCTCCATACATTAAGCCAGAGAAGAAAAACATACCAATGGCAATTACAGATATTAAAAGAATAATTAATAAATGTTTAGAATCATCATTTTTCTTAATAGCAAACACTACGTGTCTACCTACCATAAGTACCCATAAAACCAAACCGATTGCTAAGAATATTTGCCAGAATCTACCTAGGTCCATGTATTCATATCCTTGATGACCAAAGAAGAAATTGGTTGTTAAATCTAAAAATTGATGTACACCTAACCACTCGCCCATCATAGAACCTAATACAATAAGTAATAACGCTATGAATAGAAAATTGATTCCGAATACTTGATACTTCATTTCTTTACCACTAATCATTGGTGCTAAAAACAATCCTGTTGCTAACCATGTTGCAGCAATCCAAAAAACAGCCAATTGTGTGTGCCAAGTTCTGGTAATTGAATACGGAAGAAAACTAGATAAATCAAAGCCAAAAAATGCTTGCCCTTCTACGGTATAATGTACCGTTAAAGCTCCTAAAACAACTTGTAAAGCGATTAATAATGAAATTACAATAAAGTATTTTAATACTGCTTTTTGGGATCTTGTAAATACTAATGTGTCTAAAGGATCATTTTCAGGGTGTTTTACAGCTTCACCTTTTTCATGATTACGAATATAATAATAGGTTAATCCTCCAATAAATAATAATAAAAGTACAATAGAAAACCCTGACCAAATTTGAGAATCTGGTGTAATTGTATTATCAATTAAAGGTTCGTGAGGCCAATTAGAAGTATAGGTATAGTCTTTTTCTGGTCTGTTGGTACTTGCTGCCCAAGAAGTCCAGAATAAAAAAGCATTTAATTGAGCTAATTTAGTAGTGTCTACTAAAGCTCCCTTAGGAATTGCATACTTTTCATATCCATTAGAAAAGATATCTGAATAATGTTTATAATTTTCTAAGATAGCTGCATAACGATCTTTAGAAATTGTAATACTACCTGTTTTTGCATTATAAGTATTCGTTTTAACATGTTTAATTAAACGCGCTTTTAAAGCAGCTTTATTTTCTACGTCTAAATTTTCGTAGGTTGAATTAAAATCTTTTTTAGCCCAGGCATTCAACATAAATACGGCTTCTTTATGTATCCAATCTGCAGACCAATCTGGTGCAACATAACTACCATGTCCCCAAATAGAACCTACTTCCATTCCTCCAATAGATTCCCAAACATTCTGTCCAATTTGTATGTCTGCTTTGGTTAAAAATATTTCTCCGGTTTCTTGTATGATAACGGTTTCTGGTATAGGCGGTTGTGTTTGATATACTTCTGTACCTACCCATATAAGTACTATAAAGGAAAGGGTTACTACACTAGCAAATGCGATCCAAACTTTTTTCATCTCTCTGTTATTATTATAAATTATACTACGTCTTTTACTCTCTGTACACTGTCTGCTACCGAAACTGTAAGTCTAATTATGCAATCTTCTTTACAATATAAATCGTGAGGAACACTTGCGTCTAACGCAATTAAATCTCCTTTTTTTAATACTTGTTTTTCTCCTTCTACTCCAAAATCGATGCTCCCTTCAAATAATTCTATAACAATAGGAAACGGTGCTTTGTGTTCTTTCATTTGTTGTCCTTTTTTCATAAGGATTCGTATTTCTTTTGTGGTTGCTGTTTTTAATAAAACGGTTACTGCAGGTTTGTCTTCTCCGTAGTCAAGGTTTTCTGTTAAAGATGCTGATTTCATAATTTTTGTTTTAATTGTTTTATAAGTAACTAAAAGACCTTTATATCTTTTATTGAATTAAATTTTTAGCGTTTTAATATTAATCCTCCTAAAGTCATATCATTTAAAATAGATTTTATAGAAGTGTTTTCTAACATATTTTTTAAATTATCACGAATATCAACAAATTTAAAATGAAGCGGGCAAGGTGAATTTGCATCACATTGTTTAAGTCCTAAACCACAGCCAACATAAATAGAATCTCCGTCTAAAATACTTACAATTTCACTTAATTTGGTGTCCATCTTTTCTGTTTCAATTGTAAAACCTCCGTAGGGTCCTTTTACAGATTTAACAATCTTATTTCTGGTAAGTTGTTGTAGAATTTTAGCCGTAAAAGCTTGTGGAGAGTTTATTTCTTGTGATATTGTACTCATACTCACCTTCTTTTCATTCGAGCTTTGTTCTGCTATAAATAGCACTGCTCTAAGACCGTATTCACAAGTTTTTGAAAACATATTTTTCCTTTTATTTGATACTGCAAATATATTACTATTTTTATAACGGACAAATTTATCCGTTATAATTATTTTAGAGAATATAATAACAAAAAACGACCAAGTTGATCGTTTTTTAAATTGAAATTGGGGTATTTAATATATGAAATAAAATAATACAGATCAAATTGAGATACATATTATTGGTCTAAAAAGGGGATTTAAATAGTTAATAAAAAAGGTTCACTAATTATTAATAGGAATAGAAAGTAAAGGAATATTTAAGCCAGAAGCCATCATTCTTGTTTTACTTTTATGAAGGATAGATTCCCAGAAACCATACCTTTTGGGCATCATTACTAAAAGATCTGAATTCGATTTTTTTACTTCTGCTTCTATGGCATCTATAACCGAATTAGATTTTACATTTTTATACAAAAGGGTAACGTCTTCTAGTTGCTTATCTAAATTAGGATTCATTTCTGTTTGCAACTCTTCTACTTTTTTATCAACATAAAAAACAGTAACAGATGCTTTTAAACTAAGAGAAACCTGACGTAATTTTGCCAACGTTTTTAACGGAACACCTTCTAGTAAATCACAGGCAAAAAGGATGTTTTTAATCCCCTTAAACTTAGCACAAAGAGGAATTGCCAATACCGGAAATTCTTTCATACTAATTAAGGTAGTTGTGGGGTTACCAAGTAAATTTTGTTCTAAAGATTTAGGAGACATCCCAATAACAATAAAACGTGCTGCATACAGTTTCATTAAATAATCTACTTCTTCCTCTAAATTGGTATAACTGCTTTTATAAGTTACTTCTATATTAAATTCTTTACTTATTTTTAAAGCATTCTCTTTTAATTTGTTTTTATTTATTTGAAAAAACTGATCAACAGAAGAAGCAGGCAATCTACTGTTTGCAACATGCACAGGTAATCTAAAGGTGTTAAATAACACTAATTTAGTATTAAATTCTTGGGCTAATGCCGCTGCATATAAAACTGCATTTTCAGATAACTTAGAAAAATTGGTGGCTACGATAATACTCATAATTTAGTATCTTTAGTTTGTATCAAAGGTAAAAAATACACCCCAATAAATAGTAGTCTAAAAAGAGGGTATATTGGTCTAAATCGATGATAATAAAAAAATAGAACTATTGTATTAATATTTTTTTTAAGAACAAAAGCACCTAGATTCTTAAAAAACTAAGAATTAATTTTTCTAAATTTAGAAGGCGATACCCCTGTGTTTTTCTTAAAATATTTACCAAAAAAAGATTGATCGCTAAACTTTAATTCATTTGCAACTTGAGAAATACTTAATAAAGGGTTACTTAAAAGCAATTTAGCTTCCATAATTACAGCATCATCAATTAATTGTCCTGCAGTTTTTCCTGATACTTCTTTTAATACTTTAGATAAATGACCAGTTGTTAAAAACATACTATCTGCATAAAATTTTACAGAACGTTCTTTTTTAAAATGATCATTCAGTTTTTTTAAAAAACGAAGTGTTACTTCTTGCTGCCTAGATAAGTGAGCATCTAAATTAGGGTGTTCTCTTTTAAAAATAGCGCCATAATGATACAATAACAAACCAAATGAATACATAATAATTTCATTTCTATAAGGCATATCAGCAGTATCTGCATCGTTGTTTTTTGCTAATAATTTAGAGAGCAGTACAGAAGTAGCTTCTTCTTCTTTTGTTAATTTTAACTTAGGATAACTATGTGCTGTTAAAAAATCTATACCATCAAATTCGTTTTTGTTTAAAAGTATTTTAAAAATAAAGTCTATTGTAAAACTAACTCCTATTATTTCTAAGTCATTACTAGTTTCAAGTATCTTTAAAACCGTTTGTGGTTTAATAGTAATCATTTCACTTGCGTGTAATGTATGTGTAATTAAATTTAATTCCACTTTAAAAACTCCTTTAACTATCAATAAAAAAGTATAATTACCAGCTCTAAAAGGGGCGATAAAAGGAGTTTCATCAAAATTATTTTTAGACAAATGGATATGCAAATCACTATTTTTTTGTGGCTTGTCTCCTAGAAGGTCAACAATATCGTTAATTGTATAATTTTTAATAAAAGGTGTTTGCACTAAAGGAAATCTATAAATTATATATCAAAGATACCAATTTATGATTTTATCATTCCGTTTATTACCTTCCGTTTTGTAAATAGTTAATGTAAATTACATGGTATCATTTAATCTTATAATAGTATAAATATAAAGATTTGTTAAAAAAGAATGAACGTTCATTTTTATGCGTATCTTTGTAGTCTAAAACAAAGTAATGAAACATTTTTGGAACCTATTACGCATCGTATTCGCTTTATTTATGATATATGCAGGTAGTCAACATTTTATAAAACCTGATTTTTTCTCAGTTTTTGTTCCTGATTTTCTACCATATAAAAGCTTTATAATTTATGCATCCGGAATTGTAGAAATACTTTTAGGGGTATTTTTAATAATACCAAAATACACAAAGCTAGCAGCAACCGGAATTTTAATATTGATGCTATTGTTTTTACCGATTCATATTTGGGATGTGTTTACGGATACACCAGCTATTGGTAGCCATAAAGCAGCTGTTATAAGATTACCAATACAGTTTATATTAATTGCTTTGGCCTATAAATTTCAAAAAAATAAGTAATGGCAAAACTTCAAAAAAGTATCGATAAAAGAAACGCTTTAATAAAAGCAACTATAGAGTTGGTTAATAATAATGGTTTTCATGCAACGCCTATGAGTAAAATTGCTAAAATGGCAAACGTTTCTCCTGCAACCATTTACTTGTATTTTGAAAACAAACAAGATTTGGTAAACAAAACATACATAGAAGTAAAAGCAAGATATACAGATTATGCTTTTGAAACTTATGATGCTAATATGCCTATAGAAGAAGGCTTTAAATTAATTTGGAATCGTATTGCAAACTTTAAATTAAAAGAGTGTGAAAACGCTATGTTTTTAGCTCAATGTGACAATACACCAATGATTGATGAACCAAGTAGACAAGAGGGTATTAAACATTTACAACCCCTACTCGACCTTTGGATTAAAGGTAAAAAAGAGGGCATTATAAAACCTATGTCAGAATATTTATTGTATGCTTATGCAATCAATCCTTTATCTTTTTTAATGATGGCAGAAAAAAGAGGTTCTTTTAAGTTAGATGAAACGCATTTAGAAGAAGCATATCAATCTGCTTGGAACAGTATAAAAGTCAGTAAATAGAATGAAAAAAACGGCTATAATAATAGGTGCAACTGGTTTAACAGGAAATAGTATTCTTCAAAAATTAATTAAAGATGAAAGATACGAAAGTATAAAACTATTTTCTCGTTCTAAAATAGAAGGGCTGCCTAAAAAGGTGCATCAATTTATAGGTGATGTTTTAAAACTAGAAGAATTTAAAGACGATTTTACAGCAGATGAAGTGTATTGTTGTATTGGCACTACGGCTAAGAAAACACCAGATAAAACGCTTTATAAAAAGATAGATTATGGAATTCCTGTAGCTGCTGCTAAATTAGCTAAAGAGAACAACATTTCTACTTTTTTAGTGATTTCTGCCATGGGAGCTGATAAAAATAGTTCTGTATTTTATAACAAAACAAAAGGAGAAATGGAACAAAGTGTTTTACAACAAGACATTAAAAACACCTTTATTCTAAGACCTTCTTTAATTGATGGAGAACGAAAAGAGCAGCGGTTCTTAGAAAAAATTGGTTTAGTGGTTTTTAAAATCATTCAACCATTATTTATAGGAAAACTAAAAAAGTACAAAATAATAAATGCTGAAAGTATTGCAAAAGCAATGATCATTTTAGCTAATAATAAAAGTAATACCGAGGTAATTATAACCTCAAACGATATAAAACAAATTTCAAAAAACAATTAAAATTAAACAGATGGAATTATTAGATAAATTAAACTGGAGATATGCTGCAAAAGCAATGAATGGAGAGAAAGTTTCTGAAGATAAAATAGAACGTATCTTAGAAGCTGCACGTTTATCGCCAACATCAAGTGGTTTACAACCGTTTGAAATTTTTGTCATTAAAAATAAAGATATTAAAGAAAAAATTAAACCAGTAGCTTGGAATCAATCTGTAATTACAGACTGTTCTCACCTTCTTGTTTTTGCTGCTTGGGACACTTATACTGTAGATCGTATTAATTATATGTTCGATTTAACAAACGAAATTCGTGGTTTTAAAAACGAAGGTTGGGAAGATTACCGTCAGATGTTATTAGGCATGTATCCTCAAAAAGATGCTGAAGAAAACTTTAACCATGCTGCAAAACAAGCATATATTGCTTTTGCAAATGCTATTACAGCTGCTGCTTATGAAGGTGTAGATGCAACTCCATTAGAAGGTTTTGATGCAAATGCAGTAGATGAAATTTTAGGCTTACGTGAAAAAGGTTTACGTAGTGCAGTTTTATTACCAATTGGTTATAGAGCAGAAGATAAAGATTGGTTGGTAAACTTAGTAAAAGTTAGAAAACCTATGACAGACTTAGTAACCGTAATAGAGTAAAAAAAAAGAAATTATGAAAACTATCATATTAAAAAATAGACCAGAAGGGAAACCTACTGTTTCAAACTTTGAATTTTTAACAGAAGACAAAGAAATTACAATCAATACAGGAGAAATACTATTAGAAGCAGCTTATGTTTCTGTAGATCCTTATTTAAGAGGAAGAATGAGCGATGCAAAATCGTATGTTCCTTCTTTCGAGTTAAATAAACCAGTACAATCTGGAGTTGTTGCTAAGGTGATTGCTTCTAAAAATGATAATTTTAAAGAAGGAGATTTTGTTTCCGGATTATTAAATTGGCAAACTCAACAAGTTTCTAACGGAGAAGGTCTTTTAAAAGTAGATGGTTCTAAAGCACCATTAAGCACGTATTTAGGAGTGTTAGGGATGACAGGTTTAACGGCATATTTAGGTTTAAACCAAATAGGTAAACCTGTTGCAGGAGAAACAATTGTTGTTTCTGGTGCTGCCGGAGCTGTTGGTTCTATTGTAGGTCAGATTGCCAAAATTATGGGACTTACAGTAATTGGAATTGCTGGAACGGACGAAAAAATAGAGATGCTTAAAACCAAATTTGGTTTTGATGCAGGTATCAATTATAACACAAGTAAAGACATCAATGCTGATATTAAAAAGACAGCGCCAAATGGTGTAGATATTTATTTTGATAATGTTGGCGGACCAATATCTGACGCTGTATTATTCAACATTAACCGTTTTGCTAGAATTATTATTTGTGGTGCCATTTCTGTTTACAATGAAACAGAATTACCTACAAGTTTAAGCGTACAACCATTTTTAGTTAAAAATAGCGCCTTAATGCAAGGATTTATTGTGTCTAATTATGCTGATAAATTTCCTGAAGCAATGCAAAATTTATCAGGTTGGTTAAAAGAAGGAAAATTAACTTACACAGAAACGATTGTGGAAGGTTTCGATAATATTCCAAATGCTTTTATCGACTTATTTGAAGGTAAAAACAAAGGAAAAATGATCGTTAAAATTTAAAAAAGAAAAAAAATGAACAATTTTGAATTAAAAAACCCAACCAAAATTATTTTTGGAAAGGATACAATTAAACAATTAGAAACCGAGATTCCTAAAAACGCTAAAGTATTATTATTGTACGGTGGTGGTAGTATAAAGAAAAACGGAATTTACGATCAAGTAAAAAAAGCGTTAGCAAATGTTGAAGTTGTTGAGTTTGGAGGAATCCCTGCAAACCCAGAATATGCAACTTTAATGGAAGCTTTACATGTAATTAAAGAAGAAAGTATTACTTTTTTATTAGCTGTTGGTGGTGGATCTGTAATAGACGGAACCAAATTTTTATCTGCTGCAGCAGTATTTGAAGGAGAAACTCCTTGGGATATTTTAACAAATAATATTAAAACGGAAAAAGGAATGCCTTTTGGAACTGTTTTAACATTACCTGCTACGGGTTCTGAAATGAATTCTGGTGCTGTAATTACAAGAAGAGAAACAAAAGAAAAACTAGCAATGGGTGGTCCAGGATTATTCCCTGTGTTCTCTATATTAGATCCTCAAGTGATTGCTTCTATTCCACAACGTCAATTGCAAAATGGATTAATGGATTCTTTTACGCACGTTTTAGAACAATATATGACGTATCCTGTTCAAGGATTGTTACAAGATCGTTTTGCAGAAAGTATTTTACAAACTATTATAGAAATAGCTCCAAAGGTTTTAAAAGACCCTACGGATTATGATGCTGCGGCTAATTTTATGTGGAGTTGTACCATGGCTTTAAACGGATTAATACAAAAAGGAGTTCCAGGAGATTGGGCTGTACACGCAATGGGCCACGAGTTAACAGCTTTATTTGGCATAGATCACGCACGTACTTTAGCAATAATTACACCAAGTCATTACAAGTATAATTTTGAAGCTAAAAAAGAAAAATTAGCTCAATATGGCGAACGTGTTTGGAAAATTAAAGAAGGAAGTAAAGAAGATAGAGCTTATGCTGCTATTGAAAAAACAGTTGCTTTTTTCCACAAATTAGGAATAGACACAAAACTATCTGATTATACAGATGATTATAAAGGAACCGCAGAAGAAATTGCAAAACGTTTTACAGATCGTGGTTGGTTAGGTTTAGGAGAACACAAAAATTTATCACCAAATAAGGTAAAAGAAATTGTAAAAATGGCTTACTAATTTAATTTATGAAGATAACAAAAATTTTAGCTTTAACGCTTACAATCATTACAGCTTCTAGTTGTAAGGATTCAAAAAAAGAAACAACTTCGGATAAAATTTCGGAGGTAAAAACAACAATTAAAAAAGACAAAAAAATGAATATATTATTTGTATTAACATCTCACGATAAATTAGGAAATACAGGAAAGAAAACAGGATTTTGGGTAGAAGAATTTGCTACTCCATATTACACATTATTAGATAAAGGAGCTACAATTACTATTGCAACTCCTAAAGGTGGCGCTGCACCTATAGACCCAAGTAGTGATGCTCCAGATGCAGCTACAGCTTCTACAGATCGTTATAATAAAGATGCAGCTACTAAGTCTTTAATTGAAAACACAAAAGTATTAGCAGATATGAACGCAGATGATTTTGATGCTGTATTTTATCCTGGTGGTCACGGTCCTTTATGGGATTTAACAAACGATAAGGTATCTGTTGCGCTAATCGAAAAATTCGATCGTCAAGAGAAACCAATTGCATTTGTTTGTCATGCACCTGCGGTATTAAGAGATGTTAAAAATGCTGATGGAACTGCATTGGTTAAAGGTAAAAAAGTAACAGGATTTTCTAATAAAGAAGAAGCAGCTGTTGGTTTAACAGAAGTTGTACCATTATTATTAGAAGATATGCTTATAGAAAATGGCGCATTTTATTCTAATGGAGAAGATTGGGCACCTTTTGCAATACAAGATGGTAATTTAATTACAGGTCAAAACCCTGCATCATCAGAATTAGTTGCAGAAAAATTATTAGCAAGTTTAAAATAATTAGTTAGTTTTAGTTTGGTTTTATGTAAAAGGTTGTCTGTAAAAAGACAACCTTTTTTTAATTATAAAAATTTATTAAAGATCTAGTAATTATTTTATAATAGTTAGCAAATTTCTAAAACTAGTAAACAAAAAAGACTCACTATTAGCGAGCCTTTTTATCAAAAATAATTTATAATAAACCTGTTTTTATCTTTCCTTTTCATAGAAAATTTAATTCAAATACATTTAATACTCTAAAATTAATAATTTGGTTTATTAAGCTACAAATATTGTTATAATTTACTACTTAGTCAATACCTATAATTAGGTATATTTGTACTAATGAAAGAAATAACTAGTATCCAAAATCCGTACGTAAAAAACTTGCTAAAACTGCAAGATAAAGCTCGTGAACGAAAAAAACAGGAACTCTTTATTATTGAAGGAAAGCGAGAAATAACTTTAGCAATTTCTGCAAATTATGAGTTTGATACCATTCTTTTTAATCCTGATTTAATTTCAGAGAATGAAATTTTACACCTTTTTAATGCAAACGTTAATAGAGTTATAATTTCTAAAGAAGTCTATCAAAAACTGGCTTACAGAGATTCTACAGAAGGTATTATAGCCGTTACAAAAGCTAAAGACTTCTCCTTAAAAAACATTCAATTTAAAACCACAAATCCACTAATTTTAGTTGCAGAAGGTGTTGAAAAACCTGGGAATATTGGTGCTTTACTAAGAACTGCTGATGCTGCAAATATTGATGCTGTTTTTATAGCAAATCCTAAAAGCGATTTGTACAATGCTAATATTATAAGATCTAGTGTTGGCTGTGTTTTTACCAATCAAATTGCGGTAGGTACATCTGAAGGAATAATTACTTTTCTTCAAGAAAAAAATATTGATATTTATGCTGCTACTTTGCAGAATTCAAATGAATATCATCAAGAAAATTACACAAAAAGTACTGCAATAGTTGTGGGTACAGAAGCTACAGGTTTAACAGAAATTTGGAGAGAAGCTGCTTCTCAAAATATAAATATTCCCATGCAAGGACAAATAGATTCTATGAATGTTTCTGTTTCTGCTGCAATTATTCTGTTTGAAGCAAAAAGACAAAGAAATTTTAAGTTATAAAGAATGAAAGTATTAGGAATTGATATAGGTGGATCTGGAATTAAAGCAGCAATTGTAAACACCAAAACAGGAGAATTACTTTCTGAAAGACATAGAATAGACACTCCAAAACCTGCAACTCCAGAAGCTGTTGCAAAGGTTATAAACCAAATGATCGTTTTTTTTAATTGGAAAAAGGCTGTGGGTTGTAGTTTTCCAACCACAATTGTAAATGGTAAATGCATTCATCCAGGGAATTTAAGTGAAAAATGGTTGAACGTAAAAGTTGATAAATTATTTAGAAAAGAATGTAAGTTACCTTTTTATATTAGTAATGACGCAGATTTAGCAGGTTTAGCAGAAGTAAGTTTAGGAGCTGCTAAAAAAGAAAAAGGTGTTGTTATTATGATTACCATTGGTACCGGAATAGGTTCTGGTTTATTTTTTAACGGTAACTTAATTCCTAATTTAGAAATAGGTAAAATGTTGCATACAAACGGTGAAATAATTGAATTTCACACAGCAGATTCCGTAAGAAAAAAAGAGAACTTAAAATTAAAAGATTGGGCAATAAGATTCGATTCTTTATTAGAATATATTAGAATTGTTTACACACCTAGTTTAATTGTTTTAGGTGGAGGTATTAGCAAAAGATATGACGGTTTTAAAGAACATTTACAAACTGAAGTAAAGGTTAAAGTAGCGGAATATAAAAACAATGCGGGTATTATTGGAGCTGCAATTTACGCTAGTAAAGAACATAAAAAATAAAATAGGTATTCTATTAAAGTGTAAATAGTAATGAATTTTAGAAAAGCAACTCAAAAAGACATTTCTGTAATCGTAGAAATGATGGCTGATGATGAACTCGGAAAAAAAAGAGAAAACTTTAAAAACCCCTTGCCTTCTTCCTATTTAAATGCATTTCAAAAAATAGATGCAGATAAAAATCAAGAATTAATTGTTGTAGAAAACGAGAATCTTGAAGTTATTGGAACTTTACAAATAACCTATATTCAATACTTGAGTTTTTGTGGCGGAACAAGAGCGCAAATAGAGAATGTCTTTATAAGAAATGATCAAAGAGGACTCGGAATTGGTAAAAGTGTATTTGAATGGGCAATAGATAGAGCTAAAGAAAAAAACGTACATGTAGTGCAATTAACTTCGGATAAAAAAAGACCTAGAGCAATTAAATTTTATGAAAACTTAGGTTTTAAAGCAACACACGAAGGCATGAAATTACATTTTTAATTATTTATAACCCCATCTTTTAATCAGATTGATTAAAGAAATTTATACATACTTATGCAACCAACCACTTTATTTTACATCATCATCTCCATATTAATTATCAGTTTTATTGTTGATAAAATCTTAGATATCTTAAATGAAAAACGTTTTGATGATGAAATTCCTAAGAAACTAAAGGATGTTTATGATAAAGAGGAATATAAAAAATCGCAAGCTTATAAAAAGACGAGTGCAAAATTCTCTAACATAACTTCATTATTTTCAACACTTTTAACGTTGGTTTTCTTTTTTATTGATGGATTTAAATATGTAGATTCTTTTGCAAGAACATATACTGATAACCCTATTTTGGTGGCTTTAATTTTCTTCGGAATCATTATGCTAGGTTCAGAGATTATGACCACACCGCTCTCTTATTACAGCACATTTGTTATTGAAGAAAAGTTTGGTTTTAACAAATCTACCATAAAAACATTTTGGCTAGATAAATTAAAAGGATTAGCAATGAGCGCTTTATTAGGTGGCGGAATTTTAGCTTTAATCATATGGTTTTATCAACTTACAGGTGAAGATTTCTGGATTTACGCTTGGATTCTAGTTGCTGTATTCTCTTTGTTTATGAATATGTTTTATGCAAAATTAATTGTTCCTTTATTTAATAAACAAAGTCCGTTAGAAGACGGAGAATTAAAATCTGCTATAGAAAAATATGCTAAAAAGGTTGGTTTTACCATCAATAATATATTTGTAATCGACGGTTCTAAACGTTCTACAAAGGCAAATGCATATTTTTCTGGTTTTGGTTCTCAAAAAAGAATTACATTATATGACACTTTAATTAACGACTTAAATACAGATGAAATAGTAGCTGTTTTAGCGCATGAAGTTGGTCATTATAAAAGAAAACACATCATTTTTAATCTAATTTCATCAATTTTATTAACAGGATTCACGCTGTTTATTCTTTCGCTATTTATCAATACACCTGTTTTATCAGAAGCTTTAGGTGTTGCTAAACCAAGTTTTCATATTGGTTTAATTGCATTCGGAATTTTATATTCGCCAATATCAGAAATAACAGGGTTATTTATGAATTATATGTCTAGAAAATTTGAATACCAAGCAGATAATTTTGCCAAAGAAACTTTTGAAGGACAAGCACTAGTTACATCACTTAAAAAATTATCTAAGAATAGTTTAAGTAATTTAACACCACATCCTGCCTATGTATTTGCGCATTACTCACATCCAACTTTGTTGGAAAGAATTAATAATTTAGAAAACTAATTCTTTTTAACAACAGAATTAACAATGTTTATCATCATCTTTTTATCCTTAGTATCTGCATTAAGGGGCAACATTGTTGTTAATTCTATACAGGTATTTTTGTGTTGCTTAATATAATAGACCTGTTTTTTAAATTCAATTCCTTTTTTTATTATTGTACCTGTAAAACATAATACGTTTTCATTATTTATCATTTTTTCACCTTTAAACGGAATTTCTTTTACCACAGTGCCTCCGTTTATTTTAGCCTTTTGTGCATCATAAGAAATAGGAATAATTACCGCCAAAACTAAAGCATCTGGTTTTTTAGATACATACATGTTTTGGTAAACACTTGTAAAAACATTTTTACTGATATTAATTGCTACTTTCTTTTTTTGAAGCTCAAAAAGATTATCTGCACCTTCTTTAACTTGACAATAGTTATTAAAACTTAAAAATAAGAATACTAAAATGAGGTAAATGTTTTTCATTTTGCAAAAATAGCAAATAAATACATTTAGAAAACGAAATACTTGTATGTTAAAATACTTATTGCTAATTTCACTTTAAGTTAACCCCAATTTTAAAATCTCGTTTTTGGAATACACAGCAACCATAGAAGAAGAAAATAAAGAAATAGCAAAACGATATAAAGATTTGCTAAAAGGAACCTATGAGATTATGTCTAAAGAAGACAAAGAACTCATAAGAAAAGCCTTTGATATTGCTGTAGATGCACATTCTACTCAGCGTAGAAAAACTGGTGAACCTTATATTTATCATCCTATTGCTGTTGCTAAAATTGTTGCTTATGAAATTGGTTTAGATGCTATTTCTATTGCTTCTGCCCTATTACACGATGTTGTAGAAGATACAGATTATACCATAGAAGATATGGAGCACCTTTTTGGTGAAACCATTGCAAAAATTGTAAACGGATTAACCAAAATATCTCGCTTAAACAAAGAACAAGACGCATCTATACAAGCAGAGAATTTTAGAAAAATGCTCTTAACATTAAATGATGATGTTAGGGTTATTTTGATAAAAATTGCAGACAGACTGCATAATATGCAAACAATGGATGCAATGCCTGCACATAAACAGGTAAAAATTGCATCTGAAACACTATACATTTATGCTCCTTTAGCGCATCGTTTAGGCTTGTACAATATAAAAACCGAATTAGAAGATTTAGGTTTAAAATATACAGAACCAGAAGCTTATTATGGTATTTTAGGTAAAATTAAAGAAAGTAAAGAAGATCAGAAAAATTATTTACAACGATTTGAGGATACTTTAAAATCTGGTTTAGATAAAGAAAACTTCGATTATGAAATAAAAGGTAGGTTTAAATCTATTTATTCTATTCGTAGAAAAATGATCAATCAGAATGTAACTTTTGATGAGGTGTACGATAAATACGCCATTAGAATTATATATGAACCCAACTCTAATGATGATAAGTTTGATGCTTGGAAAATTTATACCATTGTAACCGATTATTTTAAACCCAACCCTACTCGTTTAAGAGATTGGATTTCGCAACCAAAATCTACCGGTTATGAAGCTTTGCATATTACCGTAGTTGGGCCAGGTTCTCAATGGGTAGAAGTGCAAATTCGTTCTAGCAGAATGAATGAGATTGCAGAAAAAGGGTATGCAGCACACTTTAAATACAAACAAGGAGCTACAAAAGATAACGGACTAGAAGATTGGTTAAATAAATTAAAAGAAACCTTAGAAACCCAAACTTTAAATGCTGTTGATTTTGTAGAAAATTTTAAACTCAATTTATATTCGAAAGAAATATATGTTTTTACACCTAAAGGTGATTTAAAATCGCTTCCAAAAAACGCAACTGCTTTAGATTTTGCTTTTTCGATACATACAGATGTAGGCTTAAAATGTAGAGGCGCAAAAGTAAACGGAAAATTAATGCCTTTAAGCCATCAATTAAAAAGTGGTGATCAAATAGAAGTAATTACAACAGCTTCTAACAAACCAAATTCTAGATGGTTAGATTTTGTAATTACAGCAAGAGCAAAAGCAAAAATTAGAGCTGCTTTAAATGAAGAAGAAAAATTAATTGCAGAAGAAGGAAAAGCTGTTTTAATGCGAAAACTACGTCATTTAAAAATTACTTTTAATGATAAAACAGTTAATGAATTAGTAAACTATTTTAAATTAAGAACCAGCTTCGATTTATTTTATAGAATTGGTAATGGTGCTATTGATAATACACAATTAAAAGCATTTGTTTCTCAACGAAACAGTAAGATTTTAAATTTCTTTAAAACTAAATTAACCAGAAACACTGCCGAAAAAGAATATCCAGAAACTGATGCCGTTTCAAGTAAATATGATGCTTTAGTTTTTGGAAAAGATGAACAAAAACTAGATTATAAACTTTCTAAATGTTGTAACCCGATACCAGGAGATAAAGTTTTTGGTTTTTTAACAATTAGTGAAGGTATAAAAGTGCATAAAATGAATTGCCCCAATGCCATATCATTACAATCTAATTATGCTTATAGAATTATGCCTGCAAAATGGATAGATTCTACAAAACAAGACTTTAAAGTAATTTTAGAAATATCAGGCGTAGACAATCAAGGAATGGCAAATGATGTAACTCGTACTATTTCTAATAATATGGGCGTGTTTATTAACAGCATAAATATTAAAGGAGACGAAGGGGTTTTTGATGGTAAAATCTCTATAAGTGTTAAAAATAGTTCGCAATTAGATAAGTTAGTTAGAAACCTTCTTAAAATAGAAGGAGTTAAAAAAGTAGAACGTGTTAATACTTTGTAAATATCAATTGATTAAAAGTATTAATTTATTAAGAAATAACTGTAAATTTGTCTTTTGTAAAAAAATCATTCATAAATGAGCAATTCTCTTGAAAATCAAGAAATAGTAAAAAAAGTTTTCACTACATATTTAAGCGAAAATAAGCATAGAAAAACACCAGAACGCTATGCTATACTTCAAGAAATATACGTAGCTGATGAGCATTTTGATATAGAATCTCTCTATATTAAAATGAAAAATAAAAATTATAGAGTTAGTAGAGCTACACTTTATAATACAATAGATTTACTTTTAGACTGCGGTTTAGTAAGAAAGCATCAGTTTGATGGGCAATCTATGGCCCGTTATGAAAAAAGTTACTTCGATAAAAATCACGATCACGTAATTTTTACGGATTCTGGAGACGTAAAAGAATTTTGTGATCCACGAATTCAAGTTATAAAAAAAACCATAGAAGACGTTTTTGATATTGATATTCATAATCATTCACTTTACTTTTACGGAACAAAAAAGAACAAATCTTAATTAACAATACAACAATAAACAACAATTAACACAACTATAATGGCTGTAGATTTATTACTAGGATTACAATGGGGAGATGAAGGAAAAGGTAAAATTGTAGACGTACTTACAAAAAACTATGATATCATTGCACGTTTTCAAGGTGGTCCAAATGCGGGACATACTTTAATTTTTGATGGACATAAACATGTCTTACACACAATTCCTTCTGGAATATTCCATAAAACAGCTTTAAATGTAGTTGGTAATGGAGTTGTAATTGACCCAGTAATCTTTAAAAAAGAATTAGAAAATCTAGACAAACACAACATAGATTATACTTCTAAATTATTAATTTCTAGAAAAGCACATTTAATCTTACCAACACACAGATTATTAGATGCAGCTTCAGAAACCTCTAAAGGAAAAGCTAAAATTGGTTCTACATTAAAAGGTATTGGTCCAACTTATATGGACAAAACCGGTAGAAACGGAATGAGAGTTGGAGATTTAGAATTAGAAGACTGGAAAGAAAAATATGATGCTTTAACAGCTAAACATATTAAAATGTTAGAATTCTTTGATGTTCAGGTAGAATATGATTTAAAAGAATTAGAAGCAGAATTTATTAGAGGAATTGATAAATTAAGAACTTTAGCTTTTATTGATAGTGAAGAGTTTTTAAACCAAGCTATAAAAGATAAAAAAACAATTTTAGCTGAAGGAGCGCAAGGGTCTTTATTAGATATTGACTTTGGTACCTATCCTTTTGTAACTTCTTCTAACACTACTGCAGCAGGTGCTTGTACTGGTTTAGGAGTTGCTCCAAATAGAATTGGAGAAGTTTTTGGAATCTTTAAAGCATATACTACTCGTGTTGGTTCTGGACCTTTTCCTACCGAATTATTTGATAAAGATGGTGAAGATATGGCTAGAATTGGTCATGAATTTGGTGCAACAACAGGTAGAGCAAGACGTTGTGGTTGGTTAGATCTAGTTGCATTAAAATATGCTGTAGATGTAAATGGTGTTACACAATTAATGATGATGAAAGGTGATGTTTTATCTGGATTTGATACCTTAAAAGTATGTACTACTTATAACTATAAAGGAAAAGAAATTAGCCACTTACCTTATAATATAGAACCAGAAAATGTTTCTGTAAACTATTCTGAATTTAAAGGATGGGATGAAGATTTAACTAAAATGACTTCTGCAGATCAATTACCACAAAATTTACTAGACTATGTTGCTTTTATTGAAAAAGAAACTGGAGTTCCTGTATCTATTGTTTCTGTTGGGCCAGATAGAAAACAAACAATTACAAGATAATTAGTAATTTACTATAAAATTAAAAAGCATCTTTCAATATTTTGAAAGATGCTTTTTTTATGTTCAATTCTAAAAAAATTACTTTAACTTTTCTATTTGTTCACTAATCAATATTAGTTTGTTTTGCTGAAACTGAAGTGCATTTAAAAGCGCTTCTTTTTGATCTACAAAAGACTCTTTTTTCTCTAAAAATAATTCAGTATAATACAGAATTCCGGCTTCTAAATTCTTTTTAAATTTTAATAAATAACGCAATTGTTTTTTATCAATTGTAGCTTTTACATCTGCCACTTTTTCTTGTAAATGTGTAATGTAAAGAGACAACTCTTTTACAAAAACATTAGGTCTGTCTAATCTAGAAATCATATTCTTTCTACCATAAATATGATCTGTAATTCCGCGTAAGCTCATTACTTTATCATAATACGCCATATTAGGTCCAGGACAAACAGAAACACCATCGCCAGTTTTCTTAGTACTTACATTATTTAAAATTAATGTAGATGTACTTAAACCAACACAAATACAAGATTTTTCGATAATTGCATCATATTTACGCTTTTTATCTTCTACAGATAATTCTAAAGCATCTAATTCTTTTAATTTTAAATGCTGATATTCTCTTGATGCAGTACACAAACCTGTATCTTTAAATTCGTAATTTAAAGCGATAAATTTATTAGGACAAGCACTACCTGGTCTGTTTTTATCGATATGCTGTTGTTTTTGAATATCTTTTGTATTTCCTCTAAGTGTGTTAAAAGGAACCCCTAAAGGAGATGTATTACTTAAATACAAATCAGATTCTTTAGCGCTTGCTAATTTTTCCATTGTTTTAGCATCTACACTTGTAGCCTCCGGAACCAATAAAAATGGACTTCCCCACCCTACTGAATCTAATTGATATTCTTCCATTAAAAATGCATGCTCCTCATCGGTACCAACACCACCTTGAGTGGTGATTTTTAATTCTAAATCTTTAGCAGGTATAATTTTATCGGCTTCTTTTAAAGCTTCCATTAATAATGTTAATGTTGTACTTTTTAGAGTTTCTTTATTTTCTTTAAACTCTTTTAAAACAGGCCCCATTAAAAAACCATCTGTAGCAAAGGCGTGTCCTCCACAATTTAAACCAGATTCTATTCTGTATTCTGAAACCCATAAGCCTTTTTTAGCTAAAAATTTTCCTTGAATAAAAGCAGATCTATAATCGCTTACCTTTAAAATAATTTTCTTTTTAATGTAACCATTTTTATCAGGAAAAAAATCTTTAAAATTACTCATATAAGTGTATAACCTAGGATTCATACCCGCAGAAAGTACTAATGAGGATGCTAATTTACTTTCAGAAAAACCTCTTAAAGCTGCATGTGCATCATTATATTCTATTGGTAATAATTCTTTATTAAGGTAATTTGCTTTATCAATCTTTGTCATAATATTGACATCAATACTCCCCATAGACAAATTTTTATTTGCCCAATCTTTCATTTTAGAAAAATCTACGCCATCTTCTGTTAATTTATGAAACTCTTTTTTTAAAGAAGAATATTCTGGTAACATCTGAATATAATCTTTTAAAGCCTTACTTTTTTCTGAAGTAATATTTTTTAATTGATTAAATTTTTCTTCTGTTTGATCGTGTAATAGATTTAAATAAGAGGTAATTCTCTTTGCTCTAAAATCATCAACTTTGTCTGAAATCTCTTTATAAGGTATTTCAAATTTTTCGCTGTAAATTTTACGCATTTTTTCTACTAAAATATCGTCTACCAAAGAAACAACAGAATCAATACCAAATTGTGCTACTTTTAAAGGAGAATCTATTGTAAACCCAATTCCCATTACAGGAATGTGAAATGAATGTGCCTTTTTCATTGTTTAATTAATTTTAATTAAGCTTGCAATTTATATCTATCTCATTATTAAAAACATGACTATTATCATTAAAAAAATAGAAATAAAATTAATGAATCTAGCATTAATAAGTTTATACTCCGTTATTTTACTTTAGAGTACATATTAGAATAACACTAGTTTTATGTTATTTTCATTTTGTTTAATAAGTACTTAAACAATATTGTAACTCTAAAATACAGTAACTTATTAAACTATGATTTGCAATCTTAATTTTTGCTATAAGCAATAGTTATTACAAATAAACAAGTATGTTTCCTTTGTACTTATAGTAATTGTTTTAGGCCTTTTTGTGCTTTTAAAGCTTAAGGATAATTAAAAACATAAAAAAAAGCCCATCAATTAATTGATGGGCTTTTATAAAACTTTAAGTATATTTCTTAGATAACTTTTACGTTAACTGCGTTTAAACCTTTGTTTCCTTCTTGTAAGTCAAATTCAACTTCGTCACCTTCTCTAATTTCATCAATTAAACCAGAAACGTGTACAAAATGATCTTTGTCTACTCCTTCTTCAGTAATAAAACCAAATCCTTTTGTTTCGTTGAAAAACTTTACTGTACCTTTACTCATAATAATGTTGTTAAATTTATAATACTAATTATATATGCAAAGATGGTTCCATTTTTCTGATATACAACCTTATAATTGTTTTCTTTTTAATTTATTATAAAATTCCTTATTATTTGGCTATGATTACGCGTAAATAGGTAAGTTAAAAAAAGCAATATTTAGATAACAGCTTTTTCAAAATAAAGGGTTAAAAAAGCATCTACTTTTTCCTTAATGCTATTTATAGAGTGCTTTAAATCTCTAAAAATGGTTACATTTTCTTCCACTCTATTTCTACTCATACTCTCTTGTACTTCTACAATACGAACACCTTTAATGTTTTCTAGTAACATTTTTAATTCGTGATCTAATGAAATGTCACTTAAATAAATTTTTAAAGTTTGTTCTCTTGGTGAATTTCTAATTTCTGTTCTAAAAGCTAACATAATTGTATAAATTTAAAGGGTTCATAAATAATGTTACTCTAAAGTAACTCCTCCTAAGTTACTGTTTTAATTTTATACTTGCAAAAAAAACACATAGCCATATACAAAAAGAGGAATGGAGGTTGTTTTAAAACAATCCCCATTCCTTTAAAAACAACAGTATGTAAAGGCTGTTAAAATTATGTTTTTCTACTTTTTAAAGCATAAAAAAAGTCCTACCGAAGCAGGACTAAAGATTTTCATCTACGGCATATAGCCTTATTGTGATAAGATTAAAGATTAGAAATTTTAATCTACTGTAAAGATATAAATAAAATTCTATTAATTATTACGGCTTTCCGTAAAGTAGCTATTTTTTATTTACTTACCTTTATTTTAGTAAAAAAAAAGCTATGGCAAAAATTTTAGGATTAGATTTAGGAACAAACAGTATTGGTTGGGCAATAGTAGAAAAAGATATAAACGAGTTTTCTTTAATTGATAAAGGTGTAAGGATATTTTCAGAGGGCGTAAATATTGAAGCAAAAACAAGTAGCGAAAGTTCTAAAGCAGCACAACGTACTGATTATAGAAGTGGACGAAAACTTAAATATAGAAGAAAATTAAGAAAGTTAGAACTATTAAAGGTCTTATCTGATAATAATTTATGCCCTAAATTAACTGACGAGGAACTAAAACTTTGGAGATACAAAAAAATATATCCTAATAATGATGAATTCAGATTGTGGTTAAGTACAGACAATCAAAATGATAAATTAGAAAGGAAAGAACAAATTAAAAACCCTTATGCCTTTCGGTTTAACGCTTCTTCCAAAAAACTAGATTTAAATAAAATAAGTGATAAGCACGAACTAGGTAGAGCTTTATATCATATTTCACAAAGACGCGGTTTTTTAAGTAATAGATTAGATACTTCGGATAATTCAATTGTTGAAGAAAAAAACAATGACATTGAAGATATAATTCAACAAGCCAATACTTCAGAAGAATTATTAAAAATGTATAATGATTTTTTAGAAGCTTACGATAAAACAGAAGCAAACAGTAAAGCATTATTTGTTTTAGGTAGAGCATTCAAATCTATTTTAAAGGAAAATACTGATGAAACATTCGATATAGTAAAAGAAAAATTATTAGAACGGTTAAATCGTAAAGAATTTTCAGGAAAAGTTAAAAGTGCAATTAGCGATTTATCAATTAAAATAGAAGAGGCTAATTGCAGTACTTTAGGAGAATATTTTTATGGTTTACACAAAAAAGGGCAAAAAATTAGAAATAATTACACCCATAGAGAAGAACATTATTTAAATGAATTCCACATTATTTGCGATAAACAAAACCTACCAATAACATTAAGGACAACTATTGAAAATGCTATCTTTTATCAAAGACCTTTAAAATCTCAAAAAGGATTGGTCGCAAAATGTCCTTTAGAAAACGACAAGGCTTGTGTACCTATTTCTCATCCTGATTTTGAATTATTTAGAATGCAAGGTTTTATTAATTCCATTAAAATAAAGCCAGAAAGTCAAGATAAATTAAGGTTTTTAAATACTGAAGAAAAGTCAATTATAGCATCTCTTTTTTATAGAAAATCAAAACCAAATTTCGATTTTGAAGAAATAGCAAAAAAATTAACACCTAAACATTTAAAATCTGGATATTATAAAGACAAAAATGCTAAAGACTTTGATGTCTTGTTCAATTTTGGAAACTATACAAATGTTAGCAGTTGCCCAACAATTGCAAATTTAAAATCTGTTTTTGGTGATGATTGGAAAGCTTATTTAATAGAGAATTTTAATAAAAAAAATAAAGACAATTCTAGTAAAACACCACATCAAATAATTGACGCCATTTGGCATGTGCTTTTTAGATTTGATAAAACAGAAAAACTAAAACAATTTGTAATTGATTATTTAGACTGTGATGAAGACATTGCAATCAAATTTTCAAAAATTAAATTAAAGCAAGATTATGGTTCGTTAAGTTTAAAGGCAATTAGAAACATATTACCTTATTTAGAAAAAGACCTATTGTACTCTCATGCAGTGTTTCTAGCGAATATGAAAACCGTTTTACCACAACCTATTTGGAATAATGAAGACGACAGAAAGGTAATAAATAATGAAGTATTTTCTATAATTGAGAATTATAATACATATAGAAATATAGTTGATATTGTTAATGGAACAATTAAAAAAGTAAAGGATAATCAGGAAACTTGGAACGGCAAAAATACTTTTGTTGTAGAAGCATATAAAAAAGACATAGAAAAAAGTATTCAAGATTATTTTGGTTTAAAACGTTGGGATTTGTTTTCCGAAGAAAAAAAGGGAGTTCTTTTAAAAAATAGTTTTAATCTTTTTTCTACTCAAATGGAATTAAACTCTGGTCGTGGAGAATTCTTAAAAAAAGAAACCTTAGACGAACGTGTAAAAGCTTTTTTAAGAGACAACTTTAATGTTAGTGAAGATAGCTTGAAAAATCTCTACCACCCTTCTGCAATAGAAGTTTATAAAAAAGCAAAACGTAGCGATAAAGATGGCAAACTATATTTAGGAAGTCCGCTTATATCTTCTATTAAAAATCCTATGGCAATGCGAGCGTTGCATCAACTTCGTAAAGTTATCAATCAACTAATAAAAGACGATGCTGTAGATGAGAATACAATTATTAGAATTGAAATGGCTAGAGAGCTTAAAAGCGCCAATGAAAGAACAGCTATTAGACAATGGCAAACTGATTTACAAAAGAAACGTACTAGTTTTGCAGATGAGATAAAAGCAATTTTTAAAGGAGAAATAAAAATAGATGATTGTAATGATAAAATTATTTCTGAATACGAGCCAACGGAAACAGATATTTTAAAATATCAACTTTGGTTAGAACAAAATAGAGTTTGTTTATATACTGGTAAAACTATTTGTATATCTGATTTTATTGGAGCAAATCCAAAATTTGATATAGAACATACTGTTCCTAGAAGTAAAAGTTTAGACAATTCACAAATTAATAAAACGCTCTGTTGTTCCGTTTATAATAGAGATATTAAAAAAGATAAAATACCTACCGAATGTAATAATCATGAGGAAATCATGCCAAGAATAAACCATTGGTATGCTAAATATAAAAGTTTAGAAAATCAAATTAGAGATATTACTAAAAAAGTAAGAGGAGCAACTACAAAAGAAAATAAAGATAGATATATTCAAAATAGAACCAAGTTACGTTTTGAATATAATTACTTAAAGAGTAAATATAAAACTTTTACCATAACAGAAATACCTAGAGGGTTTAAAAACAGCCAATCTGTAGATATTGGTATTATTAGCAAGTACGGAAACTTGTTTTTAAAATCATTGTTTTCTAAAGTGTATCCAGTAAAAGGAAGAACCACATCTAATTTAAGAGATATTTGGGGCTTAGATAAAAAAGAAAGGATTAACCACGCGCATCACGCAAAAGATGCAGTAGTTGTAGCATGTTGCGAAAAAGATATTAATGATGCCTTGGCAAGCTATTATCATAATTATGAAGACTATCAGTTTTACGGAAAACCAAAACCTTCCTTTAAACATAGAATACCTTGGAAGGGTTTTAATAATGATGTAAATAATTTTGATAACAATACACTAATTAGTCATCATACACCCGATGTTTTACCAATACAAAGTAAAAAAGCTATACGTAAACGTGGTATTATTCAACGAAATGAAAAAGGAGAAATTAAATACCAACAAGGTGACGCTGTAAGAGGTGCTTTACATAAAGAAAGCTTTTATGGAGCTATAAAAAGGGAAGAAACCAACAAAAAAGGAGAAGTTGAAGAAGTCGTAAAGTATGTATTGAGAAAACCGATAGATAGTTTTTCCGACACCGATATAAAACATATTGTTGATGATAAAATTAAAGAAATTGTAACTAATGCACGTAAAGAAGAAAAGATAATAAAGAAAGAAATTGAAACTTTAAAAAAGAAAATTAATAAAGTTAATGATGCAGAAGAAGTCATTTTAAAAGCTGAAATTGAAGTTTTAATACACAAAATGGAACATGAACTTTATATTTTGCCTAATAAAAATGGAAGTCCTATCCCAATAAAAAAGATTCGATATTTTGCAACAGATGTAAAAGTACCTTTAGAAATAAAAAAGCATCGAGATGCATCTAGGCATGAACACAAACAACATTATTTTGCAAAGAATGACAGTAATTATTGTATGGCTATTTATGAGGGAATTGATGGAAAAGGTAGAGTTACAAGATCTAATTTATTAATTAATAATTTAGAGGCAGGTAGCTATTTTAAAAAGAGTAATGTTAATAATCAACTCTATCCAATTGCTCCAGAAAAAGATAAGAATAATAATCCGTTAAAATATATTTTAATAAAGGGAAAAATGGTTTTGGTTTATGATAAGAATCCTGAAGAATTATTTGAAATGGATGAACAACAATTACTGGAACGTTTATTTCAAATAACACAATTGGATGTTGAAAAATCTGCAGAAATAAAGTTATTACATCATACTGAAGCTCGAGAAAAGAAAACTCTAACATCTATTATGGGACTAAAAAGTGGTATGAAAGGAGGGAAAAATATTGGCGAGCACAAAAAATATCCATGGATAAAGGTAGGTGTTAATAGTTTTGATTGCCTTGTAGAAGGTTATGATTTTAAGATAAATTCAATTGGAAAACTAGAAATAATATAACAATTTGACTCTTCGAGACAAATAATAAGTTCCTTGACATATTTGGTTTGATTAAAGATTAGAAAAAACGATATTCTCCTGGTTTAGAAAACGCTGCTAAAACTGTTGTGGTTTGATTAAAGATTAGAAAAAACGATATTAGATTTACAATAATGGAAAAGCACTACAGAGTTGTGGTTTGATTAAAGATTAGAAAAAACGATATTAAATTAATTTTTAATTGGTAGTATTACCAAGTTGTGGTTTGATTAAAGATTAGAAAAAACGATATTTTTTGGAGATTTAAGAAACCCAACCGGTAAGTTGTGGTTTGATTAAAGATTAGAAAAAACGATATTATCAATTCTTTTTTTCCATTCACCTCCACTGTTGTGGTTTGATTAAAGATTAGAAAAAACGATATTTTTAGTTTTGTTTTGTGATTTCCAATTCCAGTTGTGGTTTGATTAAAGATTAGAAAAAACGATATTAAAGATAGATTTACTTATGTCTAATAATAAGTTGTGGTTTGATTAAAGATTAGAAAAAACGATATTGGCATAGAAAACGGCGGTAGTAATGATGCGGTTGTGGTTTGATTAAAGATTAGAAAAAACGATATTGAATGTAAGAACCAGAGCGATTCTTTGAGAGTTGTGGTTTGATTAAAGATTAGAAAAAACGATATTTTCTATTCTCCAACCAACTAATGTATTAAAGTTGTGGTTTGATTAAAGATTAGAAAAAACGATATTCTTACAAGCCTTATTACGATAGGTTATATAGTTGTGGTTTGATTAAAGATTAGAAAAAACGATATTGCGTCAGAACCAAAAGGACCAGGAAAAAAAGTTGTGGTTTGATTAAAGATTAGAAAAAACGATATTTTCAGAATCAGATGAAAGCGACTTCATATAGTTGTGGTTTGATTAAAGATTAGAAAAAACGATATTCGTCAATGTTAGTGTAATCAAATGTTTTTTGTTGTGGTTTGATTAAAGATTAGAAAAAACGATATTACTATATTATACTTCATAATCTATTCTTAAGTTGTGGTTTGATTAAAGATTAGAAAAAACGATATTAAAAATGCAAAAATTAACAATTCCTTCAATGTTGTGGTTTGATTAAAGATTAGAAAAAACGATATTCTAACACCTGAGAAAGTAATGTTTTACCAAGTTGTGGTTTGATTAAAGATTAGAAAAAACGATATTATATTCTTCATAATCCCACTTAGATAGCCAGTTGTGGTTTGATTAAAGATTAGAAAAAACGATATTGTAGGTGGTTCTCAAGAAACAAGCGCACCAGTTGTGGTTTGATTAAAGATTAGAAAAAACGATATTAGAAGACTCTGATAAAGAGTTATACGAATAGTTGTGGTTTGATTAAAGATTAGAAAAAACGATATTTTATTATAATCTTTTGGAGAAGTTGGATAGTTGTGGTTTGATTAAAGATTAGAAAAAACGATATTTAAAACTATTATTGATAAAATAGTTTTAAGGTTGTGGTTTGATTAAAGATTAGAAAAAACGATATTAAATAAAGAGCAGCAATATGATGTGTTTATGTTGTGGTTTGATTAAAGATTAGAAAAAACGATATTTTAATATACTTCTTGAAACTTTTGCCATTAGTTGTGGTTTGATTAAAGATTAGAAAAAACGATATTAAATTTTTTAGAGGTCAGTAGTTAGTTACATATAATTTTGTGCTGCTCTACTTTATCCTTTTGAACCATTTTTGTTATTAAGTTATTGAATATTGTTGCTTTACTTTGTGATCGATTAATTCTAAAACAAAATTCATTAAAATATCTATTTAGATTAAAGTCACTTACCCAAGAATACGTTGTTCTTATCCAAGATTTCACCTGATGAATCATTGTATGAAGTGCTTTAAAATTCATACCTCCATTACTTTCTATTTGAGTAATATTATAAGCTTTCGCAATAGGTCTGTAACCTCTCCATTTGTCGGTTATCACTTTAGCTTCTCGACTGATATGATTCACAAAAATATATTGCAAAGAACTAGCTGAAAAATCTTCGATTCTCATGGCATACATTCTTTTAACTTTTCCATCTTCAGTTAGTTCAACAGCAGTTATAGCTTTCTTTTTCTTAGCATTATAACTTCTTCCTACTTTATCTTTTTCTCGTCCACCCAAAACAAATTCATCCACATGAACAATACCGGTCATAGGACTATTTCCACTACTTTCCATAGCTTCTCTAATTTTGAGCATAAATAAACGTGCAGTCTTTTCTGTTACACTAAAACGAACTGCAACATAACTAGCAGAAAGGCTTTTAGTACTCGTACTCATTTCAAAAACAATAAAGAAAGCTTTTCTAACACCAAACTTTACTTTATGAAAAAGTGTGTTTGATGTAGATGATTCTTGATGAGAGCAAATATTACATGTCCGTGAAAAATCTTTTCTTATTTGAGCCTTTTTATGTCCACATTTAACACATTGAAATCCATCTTTCCACTTAATATCTGCCAAGTATTTCTTGCAATCTTCATCCGTTTTAAACCGATCAGCAAACTCTAGAAGGTTTTGTCCTTTAAATATATTCATAATATTACTGTATTTGTTGTTTTTAAAGATATGAATTTAAATACTGACCTCTAAAATTTTTAATATAAAACAGTAAAATTATGTTGTGGTTTGATTAAAGATTAGAAAAAACGATATTTGGCAAATTGGCGGGTACTGGTTACGAGTTGTTGTGGTTTGATTAAAGATTAGAAAAAACGATATTGGAAAATCGGAATATTGTACCGCATTTTCTGTTGTGGTTTGATTAAAGATTAGAAAAAACGATATTAAGGTATAATAGATATTGAACACTTAATAGTTGTGGTTTGATTAAAGATTAGAAAAAACGATATTGGTATTTCGTGTATTTGTAATTGCTTATATGTTGTGGTTTGATTAAAGATTAGAAAAAACGATATTCGAATTAGAGGTAATTGCCTGCGGCGAAGTGTTGTGGTTTGATTAAAGATTAGAAAAAACGATATTTTTGCTGTAATAAGTGAGCCAGATTCAGAAGTTGTGGTTTGATTAAAGATTAGAAAAAACGATATTTGCCTTAAAACCAACCATACAAGATGCATTGTTGTGGTTTGATTAAAGATTAGAAAAAACGATATTAGTTTTAGTTCAGCTTCTTGTCTTTTTGTTGTTGTGGTTTGATTAAAGATTAGAAAAAACGATATTTCTGCCAAGAATAGATTGTTGTAAATCATGGTTGTGGTTTGATTAAAGATTAGAAAAAACGATATTAAAAGGCTACATCTATGGTGGTACTTACAGGTTGTGGTTTGATTAAAGATTAGAAAAAACGATATTTGTAGATCCTTTAGGTAAGCGTAGAAGCAAGTTGTGGTTTGATTAAAGATTAGAAAAAACGATATTACAGCAGAACCAGTTAAGGAAGCTTTAACAGTTGTGGTTTGATTAAAGATTAGAAAAAACGATATTGTGAGTGGTTCTACGTCTGCTAAAGGCACTGTTGTGGTTTGATTAAAGATTAGAAAAAACGATATTTGTTTTGATGGAATGAGCTGTTTACAAATTGTTGTGGTTTGATTAAAGATTAGAAAAAACGATATTCATATCGAAGAAGTATTTGGTCGTGGTAAAGTTGTGGTTTGATTAAAGATTAGAAAAAACGATATTTATCTGCGATGATGGGCAGAATGTTTCAAAGTTGTGGTTTGATTAAAGATTAGAAAAAACGATATTAGTAGCAGTTTTTCTATTGCAGCATCTAAAGTTGTGGTTTGATTAAAGATTAGAAAAAACGATATTTAAACAGTAACCAATATCCAGATAGAAACGGTTGTGGTTTGATTAAAGATTAGAAAAAACGATATTAAAGCACCAGTACAGACAATGTTATGGCATGTTGTGGTTTGATTAAAGATTAGAAAAAACGATATTAGCGGTTTGGTTGACGGTTGAAATGTACGAGTTGTGGTTTGATTAAAGATTAGAAAAAACGATATTTGAGCGTATAAAATTAGAAACTGGTTTCATGTTGTGGTTTGATTAAAGATTAGAAAAAACGATATTATTAAACGCTGTTTAAAACACTATTAAATGGTTGTGGTTTGATTAAAGATTAGAAAAAACGATATTTTGGTTAATTTTTCTTTCGTTGCAAGAGCTGTTGTGGTTTGATTAAAGATTAGAAAAAACGATATTCTTTGAGGTTGATGAATATGATGGTGCTGAGTTGTGGTTTGATTAAAGATTAGAAAAAACGATATTGATTGCACTTCTGCTGATAAATCTATCCTAGTTGTGGTTTGATTAAAGATTAGAAAAAACGATATTTAAAGTTTCAGATTCTTTTGATTTGTAGTTGTTGTGGTTTGATTAAAGATTAGAAAAAACGATATTGAGTTCCAAGAGATAATTGAAATACATAAGGTTGTGGTTTGATTAAAGATTAGAAAAAACGATATTATCAGTATGTGTCAGTATCAGTATGTGTCAGTTGTGGTTTGATTAAAGATTAGAAAAAACGATATTAGTTGTGCTGTTAACTTCTAATTATCATAGTTTTAAAGTAAATATCGTAAATAAAAAATGCTTCTTATAAAGACCTAATTGCTTTATTTGAAGCATTTTTTGTTTTCTAAGAAGCAACCTCTAGGAAAAAACTAAATAATGAAGTTATCGGTTATTACCCTGCTATTAAAAAAGTTCTAATTGCATTGGAGGCGGTTCTTTTGGGGTTGGTACTTTCCCCCAAAAGTTCATAATATTGCCATATTGTTTATCTGTAATTCTTAAAATACTTACTTTTCCGTAAGGTGGTAACAAAGCTTTTATCCTTTTTTCATGAGCATCTGCACTTTCGCTACTCGCACAATGCCGCATATAAACAGAAAATTGCATCATTGTAAAACCATCTTTTAATAAGTTTTTTCTAAACAATTGTGCATTTCTGCGGTCTTTTTTAGTATCGGTAGGTAAATCAAAAAAAACAAATAACCACATAATTCTATACCCATTTAAATCCATAGTTTTGGATACAAAATTTTTCTAGATTTACCTGCATAACACTGTTGTAAAGAACTTGTTGTACTGCTTAAAGCTACCATTAATGGGCTTTTTTTATCTTCAAAATAAACTGTTTGTGTTAATACACTTAATAAATCTAACTTAATGGGCGTTATTAAATCGTGCTCATCGTACTTATTTATAATTTCTAAAACTTTTGCATCTACTAAAGGTCTGTAAGGTTCCATAATATCATCTGCCAAACAAAATGCATTGTATTTATTATGATGATGAATACCTAGTGTATTTAATAAGCCACTACCAGAAAGTGCTCTTGCAACTGCAGCTCTTAAAACAATATAACCATAATTTAAAAACAAATTTGGGTACACTCCTACTCTTTCTCTTTTAAACTTGAAGTCGAAAATATTTTTCCAATAATAGGCTGCAGCTACCCCTTCTCTATTATCAATATCGCCACTTAAAACTTTAGATTTATAATAATTTAAAGGGGTGTTAATTTTCCCTTGCTTGTCTAAAAGTAACGCTTGGTTTTCTATTTTATACTTTATTATTTGTTGCCACAGTTGTTTTTTTAGTGGTTCTGTAGCATTTATTTGATGTTTAAATAATTCTTGTTGAATATGATGGTTGTCTAAATTTAAAAGCATGCTTTGCGGCATGTGTTTATGATCACAAAAAATAACACTTACATTGTTAGCGGCTAATTTAGAAAGTGCTGGAACAGAAATATATGTTTCTTGATTTTCTATGACAATAAAACCAATATCTTCTATGGGGACAGTTTTTATCTCTTGTTTTTCATTCTTAACTACAAGTTGCTCTAATTTTGTAGTTAAAGAATATTTATTAGAAAAAAATAACGTTCTTTTAATCATAGTTTTCATTTTATACTAGACGATTTCTACTGTCAAATTATTAAAAAAGAATACTTTAACAATATAACTAAGGTAAGAATAGACATAAAATTTATATTTAATTTACTGAAAACCGTAACTGAGCAAAATTTTTGTATAAAAAAAGCTCAACCAGTTATAGTTGAGCTTTTGTTTAATTGTTTAGGTTATGCTACCAATCTATCGGAAAATAATCTTTTAAGAATTTTCCAGACCAATGTTTACCCGTATTTATACCATCAATTAATGGATCCATAACTCTTGCAGCGCCATCTACAATATCTAACGGTGGCTGAAAATCATGAGTTTCTACTTTGTGCTTAGATAATTCTGCAGGATCTTCATCTGTAACCCAACCTGTATCTACAGCATTCATATAAATACCAGACTTTGCAAATGTAGATGCAGATGTATGTGTTAACATATTTAAGGCTGCTTTAGCCATATTTGTATGCGGATGTCTATCTACTTTTTTAAATCGATGAAACTTCCCTTCCATCGCAGTTACATTGATAATATGCTTTTTACCCGTATTTTCTTTCATCATTAAATTAGACAAACGATTACATAACACAAACGGAGCAACAGCATTTACTAACTGTACTTCTACCATTTCTGTCGTTTCTATTTCCCCTAATTTTAAACGCCAACTATTTGTTTTTCTTAAATCTACTTGTTGTAAATCGGCATCTAATTCTCCTTCCGGAAAAACTTCTGCTGTTTGTAATGAGTTGTCAAAACTATACGGTATTTGAGATAATTCTGCCGAATTTCTTAAACCAATACCAGGTTCTGGTCCGTGCCAAGTAACTGGCAAAACATTATTTTTATCTGTTTTAGAAGTAGAAACACTTAGATCTGCTAATTCTTCTAAACAGCTAGAATGATCTTTTAATAATGTTTGAGCCAATTTAGGAAGTTGATCTACCGGTAATTTTTCATTTTCCATTAAATGGAAATAAAAACCAGACGGACGTCTTACAGTTTGTGCTGCATTATTAATTAAAATATCTAATCGATCGTATTTTTGTTCTATATAATTACAGAAAATTTCTACACTTGGTATATGTCTTAAATCTAAGCCATGAATGTGTAAACGATGACTCCAATCTTTATAATCTTCTTCTTTAGAAAAACGAATTGCAGAATCTGCAGGAAAACGCGTAGTTGCCACAACCGTAGCTCCAGAACGTAAACACATTAAGGTAATGTGGTATCCGATTTTTAAACGAGAACCTGTAATTACTGCTACTTGACCTTTTAAATCTGTTGTTTGAAAACGTTTTGCATAATTTAAATCTCCACATTCGGTACACATCGTGTCATAAAAATGATGCAATTTGGTAAAAACCGTTTTACAGACATAACAATTTCTTGGCGATTCTAATTCTGGTGTATCTTCATTTAATTCTGCTGCTCCTAATAATTTTGGTGCAACAAATAATGCGGCTTCTCTTGCAGAACGTATTCCGGTAGATTTTCTAGCGTGTTTATCGCTTTCAATCATTTTACGTTTTGCCGCTTTTTTAGCATCTTTACGTCTACGCTGAAACTCATCTCTATTTGGACGAGATAATTCGCCAGCAACTTTAAAAAGCGCTACTCTTTGTTCTTCTGGCAATTCAAAAAGCTGATTTGTGTCCTCCAATAATTTTTGAAGGGTATTAATACACGAATCTACCTCTGTATTTAAATCTTTATTACTCATATTATTACACTTCGTAAATACGTACTTTTTTCTTTTTTAAACGAGAATTGTTTAATTTTTCTATTAATTCTGCTGTTAATGTTGATGGCACTGCTACAAAAGCACAATCTTGTTTCAACTCTATGTCACCCAGTTGATCTTTACTTAATTTTCCTTGTTTTATAAACAAACCAGCAATATCTCCTTTCGAAATTTTGTCTTTTCTACCCCCAGAAATAAATAAAGTTTCCCAAAAAACAGGACTTCTTTCTGCTTGTTTAGAAATATCTTGTAAATCTGCATGTTTAATAAAATCTGGTAAACGTTCGTCTTTCCATTTTAAAACAAAGGCTGTTCCTTCTGCAGAAACTCTTGCTGTACGCCCGTTTCTATGTGTAAATTCTTCTACTGCTTGTGGCAATTCATAATGAATGATGAAACTCATTTCTGGTACATCGATACCTCTTGCTGCTAAATCTGTAGCAATTAATAATTGATTGGTCCCGTTTCTAAATTTTATTAAAGAACGTTCTCTATCTTTCTGCTCCATTCCTCCACTAAAACAACCATGTTTTATGTTCTTGCTCTCTAAAAATGTACTTACATTATTTATAGAATCTTTTAAATTACAAAAAACGATACCTTGCTTATTTCCTAAATGATTTAGTAAATGTAATAAGGTATTCAGTTTGTTTTTAGCAGGAGAAACTACTGTTCTTATTTCTAATTTAGAAGTTACTGCTTTTAAGTAATTAACTGTGTTTGGTTTACTTAAACCTACAAAATCAGGAATTTCAACTCCCTGTGTTGCAGAAGTTAATATGCGTTTATTTAAAGATAATTGATTGATAATATTACGCATTTCATATTCAAAACCAACCTCTAAAGATTTATCAAATTCATCTAAAATTAAAGTTTTTATATGCTCTTTAGAAAAACGATCGTTTGCAAAGTGGTCAGAAATTCGACCTGGTGTTCCTATTAAAATTGCAGGAATATGCTTTAATTCTATCTTATCTTTAGACATCGGTCTACCTCCATACACCGCATTTACCTTAAAACCAGAACCCATAGAACGAATTACTTGTTCTATTTGAATTGCTAATTCTCTGGAAGGTACTAAAATTAAAGCTTGTACTTCTTCTAAATTTGGATCTAAAAATTCTAATAAAGGTAAAGAAAAAGCCAATGTTTTTCCCGTTCCTGTTGGCGAAAGTAAAATTACATTATCATTTTTATGAATGGTAGCAATAGCTTCTTTTTGCATTTGATTTAACTCTTCAATCTGCAATTTTGATAATATATCTTGTTGAGTTTTTATAATATTTGCCATGCTTATTTCTTTTTCTTCTTTTTAATTACTGCTGTTTTTGTTTTTGCACTTGCTGTTTGTGCTAAATAATTAGCCAAAACTTTATCTACCAATTCTTCTTTGGTTAAATGATGAAAAATTGTTTTAATCTCTGCTTTTAAATCTTCTGAAATACCACGATTTGGTTTTGTTTTAAACACTTTTTTAGCCCACAGAATTGTATTATTGTCTTCTATACTTTGTGCATCTGCTTTTTTATATTCTTTAAAAGTCAAACCTAAATCTTCTTCAAATTCAGGAATTTCTTCTAATTCTTCTGGTTGTATCACACTTAAAGAAAGTCCGGTTGCTCCTGCCCTAGCTGTACGTCCGCTTCTATGTACATACGTATCATACCTGTCTGGTAAATGGTAATTTACTACGTAAGAAATTTCTTTAACGTCAATACCACGAGCTGCTAAATCTGTAGCCACCAAAATATCGATATTTCCTTCTCTAAATTGTCCCATAACTCGATCACGAATACCTTGGGTTAAACTACCGTGTAAAGCACCTGATGAAAATTTATTAATCGCTAAATTTTTAGCTAATTTATTAACGGCAGCTTTTGTTTTACAGAAAATAATTCCGCGTTCTCCTTCTTTAGTCGATAAAAAGTGCATTAAAACATTCAATTTTTCAATTGGTTCTACCACCACATATTGATGATCGATTCCTTTATGCCCAACAGAATCCATATCAGTTTCTATATGTTCTACGTGTTTAGACATATAGTTTTGTATCAATTGCTTGATGGTTCCGGGCATCGTTGCTGTAAACAACAACGTTCTTCTAACATTCGGAATTTCTTTTATAATAGCATCTACTTCTTCCTTTAAAGCGCTTACCATTTCATCTGCTTCATCTAAAACAAAATAGTTGATTTTTTTAATATCAATCGCTTCACGTTTCATTAAATCTACCAAACGACCTGGAGTTGCAATTACAATACTTGGGTTCTTTTTAATGGCTTCAATCTGTGGTTTTATTGGGATTCCTCCACAAATAGAAACAATCTTTTCTTTTTGTTCATCAGAAGCAAAAGAAATTAAATTATCATATATCTGATGTCCTAATTCCCTTGTTGGTGCTAAGATTAAAACTTGTATATGAGTTTCATCAGCTTTAATTTTTTGCAATAAAGGCAAACCGAAAGCAGCTGTTTTACCAGTTCCTGTTTTTGCTAAAACCACCATATCTTTCTTTTTATGTAAGATAAAAGGAATGGTTTTTTCTTGAACCGCAGTAGGAACTGTAATTTCTAATTTTGCTAAACGTGCTTCTAGTTCTTTATGAATTCCTAAAGATGAAAAAGTTTTTGACATTAAATATATTTTTTGCAAAGGTAACAATATCGTTCTAGTTAATTAAAGAAATAACTGTTGGTGAAGCTAAATTGTTTTGTTTAAAAATAAAAGGAGTATTATATAACAGAAATAAGACCAAAATAGGCTTTCTGAATCCGTATATTTGCAACTCTATTTTAGTCTAAAAACACATTTGGAACAGATAAAAGCATACTTACAGCAAATAGCCAACATATCTCAAGAAGATTGGGCTTTTTTTACGTCAAAATTAAAACCTCGTATCATTAAAAAGAAAACTGTTTTCTTAAAACTGAACGAAATAGAGAACCATATTTCTTTTATAGAATCTGGCGTGGTGCGTTTATTTATCCCGAAAGAAAATCCAGAAAAAGAAATCACCTTTGGTTTTAGTTTTAAAGACCAATTTATTAGTGCTTACGATTCTTTTTTAACGCAAAAACCATCTGCTTACCAGTTACAAGCACTTACAGACACTACCCTTTTAAGCATTTCTTATACAGATTTACAAGAAATTTACAGAACAACTCAAATTGGTAATTTAATTGGTCGATTAACCGCAGAACGCCTTTTTTTAATCAAATCTAGTAGAGAACAAAATCTTTTAAACCTAACAGCAGAAGAACGTTATCTAAAATTATTTAAAGAACGCCCAGAACTTTTAAAAGAAGTTCCTTTAAAATACATTAGTTCTTACATAGGTATTACGGCACAAGCTTTAAGCAGAATTAGAAAACGGATAATTTAAAGTTTTTTTTTCTAAATGTTCATTTATAAAGTTTTTTCCGCCACGGCGGAAACAAAAATTAAAGGTTGTATTTCTTTTTTTAATTGATTTAGGTTCATTGTTTCCCTTAAAATAGCGAACTACCTTTGTAAAAAATACAAATATGGCAGTAGTTATTTTTATTATAGTGCTTTGGTATGGAGGTTTGTTTTTTCAATCTTTCTTTTTACACCGTTATGCGGCACACCAAGTATTTACCATGTCTAAAACCATGGAAAAAATCACCTTTATTTTAACATGGATTTTTCAAGGATCTAGTTACTTAAGTGCTTACGGATACGGAATTATGCACAGAATGCATCATGCGTATACAGATACAGAAAAAGACCCACACTCTCCTTCTTACGATGCAAATATGTTTGCAATGATGTGGAAAACAAAAACTATTTATCAAGATATAAATGAGCAACGTATTGCTATTGATGATCGTTTTACTAAAAATGTTCCTCAATGGAAAACGTTTGATGCTTTTGCTGGTTCTCGTTTTTCTCGTATTTTTTGGATTGCATTTTACATTTTATTCTTTGCCTTCTTTGTAACTTCTTGGTGGCAATGGCTTTTATTACCAATCGCTTTTTTAATGGCACCTATTCACGGAGTTATCATCAATTGGTTTGGACATATTTATGGTTATGTAAATTATAAAATGAAAAACACCAGTAAGAATCTTTTTCATTTCGATTTCTTAATGATGGGAGAAGGTTATCATAATAATCATCATAAACATGCAAGTAGTCCTAATTTTGGTGTAAAATGGCACGAAATAGACATGACGTATTTAATTATAAAAGTTTTAGACTTTTTTGGGTTGATTAAACTGAAAGCCATCAAAATAAAAGAGTAATACTTTGTAAAAAAAGGTTGATTTCTATTCTTTATTTTTAAACGTTATTATAAACTTTGTTTCCAAGTGAACTAAAAGTAGCAAGTAAGTTTGTACGGAATTAGGTAAATGTATTATAATTTATTTTTCTTTGGGTTTTGTCTATTTGAAAATAAAGATAGAATTTCAATAGTATCAATATTTATCCTATAATATAAAGTATTATGTTTTTCAATAACAGCTTTTCTAATTCCATTTTTCCCTAATGACGAAGGGAATATTTCAGGAGATTTAGAAATTAAAGTTATTGTGTGGTCTAATTTTGCTGAAAAAATTCTCAATTCTCTTTCTGTCCATTGATATTCTAAATACTCAAGAGTTTCTTTTAATTCAGAAATAGCATGGTCAGTCCAAAATATTTTAAAGCCACTTTTCATATATTTCTTTTACAGTAGAATGAGAAGTTATTTTTCCATTATCTGCGTCAAGTACTCCTTTTTCAATAGATTTTTTTTCTTCTGTAGAAATTTCATTCCACCAATCAGTTTTCTCTTTATCTCTAAGTTTCATTAACTTTTCAATTAAAGAAACATCGTTTAAAGTTGACAACCATTGTATCAATTCAATTTTTTTATTTTGTAGGTTTATATCCATAATATCAAAATTACAAAATTCAGTCCGATTTTCAATTGTATAAGAGTTTTTTTACTATTACCTAATTTAGGTAAATACATTTTTAAAGTAAATTTATTCGAATTTATAACTAGAAAAATCATTTAAAAACCCTCTTTAATTATTGGTGTTTTTTTCATTATTTGTATCTTTGTTATACCTGAAAACTAGCCTATAAACTTAGTTTTTAGTCTCTAAAATGAAAAACTACAAACCCAAAAAAAGATTACTTGCACAAGCCTATATAGACGGTGTTTTAAAAGGTGATAGAGTAATTCTTTCTAGAGCAATTACCATTATCGAGAGTAATTTAGAAAGTGATAAAAGTTTAGCCAAAGAAATAATCCAAAAAATATTACCAAACTCAGGTAAATCAATCCGTATTGGTATTACTGGAGTTCCAGGCGTTGGTAAGAGTACCTTTATAGAAGTGTTTGGTTTGCATTTAGTAAAAGAAGGACATAAAGTAGCCATATTATCCATAGACCCAACAAGTCAGCGTTCTCGTGGAAGTATTTTGGGTGATAAAACTAGAATGGACGAATTATCTGTCTTGCAAGAAGCGTATATTAGACCTTCCGCCTCTGGCGATACTCTAGGTGGTGTTTCTAACAAAACCGGTGAAACCATGTTACTTTGTGAAGCTGCTGGTTACGATGTTGTTCTAATAGAAACCGTTGGTGTTGGACAATCGGAAACGGCTGTACACGGAATGACTGATTTCTTTTTATTACTGATGCTTGCCGGTGCTGGTGATGAATTGCAGGGAATTAAAAAAGGAATAATGGAAATGGCAGACATGGTGGTCATCAATAAAGCCGATGGCGATAATATTACCATGAGTAAATTAGCTAAAAGACAATACCAAAACGCACTGCATATTTTTCCAGCATCAGAGTCTGGTTGGACTCCTGTTGCGAGTACAGCTTCAGCAATAAAAAATATTGGAATTTCTAATGTGTGGAATGAAATTTTAAATTTTAAAAAGTTAGTTGATGAAAATGGTTACTTTTTAAAAAACAGAAACCATCAACAAATAAAATGGATGTATAATAATATTAATGAAGAACTGAAACATTTGTTTTACGGTTCAAAAGATATTAAAAATCAACTTTCAGAAATAGAAAAAGAGATTATTACTAGTAAAATTTCACCTGTTAAAGCAGCACAAAAAATTATAGATCAATTTAAGAAATCATTTTAAACAATTTTTACGCTCACCTTCAAAATATAAAATATGGAATTCGATAAATATTTTGACAAGCAATTTGAATTAAGGTATTTTGAAATGAATAAATTAGGGCTAGCAACACCTACAATTATTTTAGCCTTATTAGAAGAAACCGCTGCAGACCATTGCTACTCCATAAACCACAGTTTATTCGATCTTGTAAAGAAAAATGTGGGTTGGGTTTTAGTTTCTGGTGTTTTACAAATGGAGCGTTATCCAAATTATAAAGAAAGAATTACCATTAGAACTTGGTTGTCAGATTACACTTTAATTAAAGGTTATAGAGAAAATATTATCTATGATGAAAACGATAAAATTATTGGTAGCGCAAAAGGTTTATGGGTATTTTTTGATATAAAAAACAGAAAACCTGTCCCTATTTTTAATGAAATTAAAGAAAAATGGTCTTCTTTTAATAAAAAAGCGATTAATAGAAATATTAAGAAAAAAATAAATGCTGTAGATTTCTCTGAATACACAAAACAATTTAGAGTTAATAGGTTTGATACAGACATGAATAAGCATGTTAATAATATTAGATATTTACAATGGGTTATTGAATCTATTCCTGAAGATATTGTAGACAATTATTATTTATACGAAATAGACGGACGCTTTATTGCTGAAGCAGCATATGGAGACACGGTTGTATCGTTAACTGAAAAAGATGAAATAGAAAATTCTTTTACACATACCATCAAAATTAAAGGCAGCGATAAAGTTTGTGCTACTGCAAAGACTATTTGGAAAGTTTATTGACATTTACCGAGCACAGTTTGTCTTTTTGTTTTTTTTTGTAAATATTTTATCTAACATTCAACTTTCCATACAGTTTTGTCTTTTCGACCAAAGGGAGAAATCACATAAAGGTGCTCATTTTTGTGTTATCAGTATTATGAGACTTCTCCTCAGGTCGAAGTGACAAGTTCTTATGTTTTTTTCACCAATATAGTACTCATAATTACAAACACATAACAATCTAAAATCGTATTTATGTGGATGATAACAACAAAAAAGCCCAAACAATTTAATGTTTGGGCTCTTTTATTTATAAATTTTAAACTTATTCTTGCTCTAAGTATTTTTCCATAATAGTAATCGCAGATTCAGAAATTACCGTTCCAGGACCAAAAATGGCAACTACTTTTCTATCTAATAAAAAATCATAATCTTGTGCAGGAATAACTCCACCAGCAAAAACCATAATATCTGGTCTTCCTAATTTTTCTAATTCGCCAATTAATTGCGGAATTAATGTTTTATGACCTGCCGCCAAACTAGACGCCCCAACAAAATGTACATCGTTTTCTACAGCTTGTTTTGCTACCTCTTCCGGAGTTTGAAACAAAGAGCCCATATCTACATCAAAACCTAAATCTGCAAAACTAGAAGCAACTACTTTTGCACCTCTATCATGCCCATCTTGACCCATTTTTGCAATCATAACTCTTGGTCTACGACCTTCGATTTCTGCAAATTTATCAGTTAATTTTTGCGCTCTAGCAAATGTATCATCGTTTTTCACTTCTTTTCCGTACACTCCACTTATTAATTTAGTATCTGCTTTATGTCTTCCAAAATGAACTTCTAAAGCATCTGATATCTCACCTAAAGTAGCAAAATTTTCTGCAGCTTCAACAGCCAAAGCTAATAAATTACCTTTTCCTGTTCCTGCACAATCTTCTAATGCTTTTAAGTTAGCTGCAACTAGTACAGAATTACGTGCTGCTTTCATTTTATTGATACGCGCTATCTGAGAATCTCTAACAACTGTATTATCTACATCTAAGATTTCAATATTCGTTTTTTCAGTCGTTTTAAATTTATTTACTCCCACTAAAATATCCTGACCAGAATCTAAACGTGCCTGTTTACGTGCAGATGCTTCCTCAATACGTAATTTTGGAACTCCGGTTTCAATCGCTTTTGCCATCCCTCCTAGTTCTTCCACTTCTTCAATTAGTTTCCATGCTTTTTTGGCAATTTCTTGTGTTAAATATTCAACATAATAAGAACCTGCCCAAGGATCTACTGATTTGGTCATCTGCGTTTCATCCTGAATAAAAATCTGTGTATTACGTGCAATTCTTGCAGAGAAATCTGTTGGCAAGGCAATCGCTTCATCCAATGCATTGGTATGTAAAGATTGTGTACCTCCTAAAGTTGCCGCCATTGCTTCTACACAAGTTCTTGCAACATTATTAAAAGGATCTTGCTCACTTAAACTCCAACCAGAGGTCTGACTATGCGTACGCAATGCCATCGATTTTGGATTCTTTGGATTGAACGTTTTTATAATTTTTGCCCAAAGCATACGTGCAGCACGCATTTTTGCAATTTCCATAAAATGATTCATACCAACAGCCCAAAAGAATGATAAACGAGGCGCAAATTCATCAATTTTTAAACCAGATTTTAATCCCGTTCTAATGTACTCCATTCCATCTGCCAAAGTATATGCTAATTCAATATCCGCAGTTGCACCGGCTTCTTGCATGTGATAACCAGAAATAGAAATGGAGTTAAATTTCGGCATATTCTTAGTGGTGTAATCAAAAATATCACCAATAATTTTCATAGAAGGTAATGGTGGATAAATATAGGTGTTACGCACCATAAATTCTTTTAAAATATCATTCTGAATAGTCCCAGAAAGTTGATCTAAAGCAACACCTTGTTTTCTTGCTGCAGCAATATAAAAAGCCATAATTGGCAATACTGCTCCATTCATTGTCATAGAAACAGACATTTTATCTAACGGAATTTGATCGAACAAAATCTCCATATCTAAAATAGAATCGATGGCAACACCGGCCTTACCAACATCTCCAGTTACACGTGGATGATCTGAATCATATCCACGGTGCGTGGCTAAATCAAAAGCTACTGAAAGTCCTTTTTGTCCTGCCGCTAAGTTTCTTCTGTAAAAAGCATTGGATTCTTCTGCGGTTGAAAAACCTGCGTATTGACGAATGGTCCAAGGACGCATTGCATACATGGCACTATATGGTCCTCTTAAAAAAGGAGGTACACCTGCTGCAAAACCTAAATGTTCTGCTTTGGTAATATCTTGTTTTGTAAATTGTTTTTTTACAGGAATACCTTCAGGAGTATTCCAAACGTGATGATTATCTGAAGTTGCAGCGGTTTGTTTAACAGCTGAATTTATTTTGATATCTGAAAAATCTGGTCTCATATTACTAAAGATTTTAAGGTTTGTAGAACTTTTTGCTGAATTGCTGAGAGCGTTACCAAAACATCTGATCTCATGTTAACAACACCATCTAAACCAGCAGCCGTTAATTCATCCATATTTTTTGGAGCACCGGCTAACAACAATACTTTCTCAGTATTTATAGCTCTAAATGTTTTTACAAAGTTGACAGCCGTTTGATCATAATCTTCATCAGAACTACAAATAACAACCACGTGTGCAGCAGATTTTGCACTTTCTCTAGCGGCAACTTCTGCACTTGCAAAACTTTCTTCTTGATGCACATCAAAACCGCTTACTCCAATAAAATCATACGCAAAAGCAGCTCTTGCTTTACGCATATTTAAATTACCATAACTAGCTAATTGTACAATTGGACGCACATTTGTTTCTGCAACCAACTCCTCAGTTACTCTGCGCATTGCTTCAATTTCTAAAGAAGCTCTTCTTGGAGTTAATACTTTTGAGTTAGCGATACCACCATCTTTAGAAAGTATATTTGCAGCAACCGTTTCCATTAAGTTAGGATACTTATTAACACCTACCATCGGTGTTCTACGTTGGCTAATTAATTTTAATTTTTGCAAACGAATTTCAGTAATTTGTTGTTGAATGGTTTCGTTTTCAAAATTGATGTAAAATCCACCATTCTTTTCTGTTTCTTTAAATAACTCTAAAGCTTTATCTGCAATTTTAGAACTTACTTCTTCTATATAATAAGAGCCATCAACAGGGTTAGAAACTTTACCAAAGTAAGATTCCTCTCTTAAAATAGTGGTAATATTACCTGCTATTCTGCTAGAAAAATCAGAAGAACTTTTAAATTCTTTATCATAAGCATCAATTAAAACTCCGTCTACATTACCTAATATTGCCGCCATTGCTTCTGTTGTACAACGTAACAAATTAGTTTCTGCATCTGTAATAGATTTACTCCAAATAGATGTTTTAGCGGTTATTGTATTCGAAAAATCAGCAAGCTGATATTTAGCCGCAACCTCAGCTAATAAGTTATTGAATGCTCTAAATTTACCAATCTCTACAAAATACTCTAAACCAACAGCTAAATTGAAATTTAAATTATCGAAAATAGCTTGAACAGAAATTCCTTTTTCTTTTAATTTTTCCGTTAAAAAAACAAGAGAACTTAAAGTATACGCTATTTCTTGCACTTGGTTTGCACCAGCATCTAAATACTCAGTTCCAGAAATAGTAATTGCTTTAAAGTTTGGAAAATTAGTTGTTAATTTCACTAATTCTGCAGTAACCTCTACAAGATTTTCATTAAACGTACCGGTTGTTACATAACTAGAGATTAAGCCTGTATCTATGTATCCTTTTAAGTTTTTACCTTTTGCAAAAGCTACTAAATCTTTCGTAAAAACTAGTGCGTTGTTATTTAATTTAAATGAAACCGAAATTTTATCTAAATCAATTCCGTTTAAAAGTTCTTTTACAGCTACATTAGTCATCATTTGAAAAATGATACCATTTATTCCTTCTTCAATTGCTTTTAAAGCTAAATCATTTCCAGATTTCCCACAACAAGCAGCAATACATCTATAATTTACCAACGATTGAGAATTCTCTCCGGTATTTGTAAGCTGCGTGATTTTGTTTTCAATATTATAACAAGGCTGAAAATTGATTCCAGTAAGGTTTTTCCAAACTAGTTTTCTATCAAAATCAGCTCCTTTTAAATCTACATTCACTCTTTCCATCCACTGCTCAGTTGTAACTGGAGAGAAATCAGAAAAAAGTGGTTTATTTTTATTGCTCATTATGTGTGAATTTATTAATAATGTTAAATTTACAGTGATTTTAAGTCGTTTTTTAAATATTCTGTAAATTTAACTAATTTATTTTGTCATTAAACTACTTTTAAATCTTTCAAAAATTGCTTTATCCAATTCTTCTCTGTGATCTGGGTGTGCAATATCTCTTAGCGATTGCGCACGTTGTTTTAGGTTTCTACCAAACAGCTCTGCAATACCATATTCTGTAGCTACAAACCTTGCATGTGCACGCGTTGTTACTACACCTGCACCTACTTTTAAAACGGGCGTAATTTTAGAAACACCTTTACATGTTGTAGAAGTAATTGCACAGATAGGTTTTCCTCCTTCAGATAAAGCAGCTCCTCGCATAAAATCCATTTGACCACCAACACCAGAAAACATTCTCTGACCAATAGAATCTGCACAAATTTGCCCTGTTAAATCTACTTCTATAGCCGAGTTAATTGCAGTTACTTTTGGATTCTTACGAATGATAGAAGTATCATTAACATACGCAATATCATTCATTTCAATTTCTGGATTATCATCCATAAAATCATATAAACGCCTTGTTCCCATTGCAAAACCAGAAACAATTTTATACGGATTTGTATTCTTTTTAGAACCGTTTACAACACCGTTTTTAACCAAATCTACAATCCCTTCAGAAAACATTTCTGTATGTACCCCTAAGTTTTTGTGGTTGTGTAAAAAGGTTAAAACTGCATTTGGAATTCCACCAATCCCCATTTGAAGGGTTGCTCCGTCATCAATAATTTCTGCAATGTTTTTACCTATCGATTTTTCAATACCTGAAGGTTCTACAAATTTCATTTCGTAGATTTCTTCTTCTATTTCTACACATGCATCAAAATGTTTTAAATGTATTTGAGCATCTCCAAAAGTTCTAGGCATGCGCGAATTAATTTGAGCAATCACTTTTTTACCTCGTTCAATACCAGAAATAACAATGTCTACAGAAACTCCCAAAGAACAAAAACCATGTTTATCTGGTGGTGACACATTTACCAGTACCACATCTAAATCCATATAGCCTTGACGGAATAAACTTGGTATTTCACTTAAAAAAACAGGAATATAATCTACAGTATCACCCACCATTTTACGAATGTTACCACCAATAAAAAAAGCATTGGTATGAAAACTTTCTCTTAATTCTGGAGCAGTGTATCCACATGCTCCTTCAGTATGTAAATGAACAAGTTCAACATTTCTTAATTCTGGAGCTCTTTTAACCATGGCATTAATTAATGCTTGTGGCGTTGCAGAACCTCCTTGTATTAAAACTCTATTGTTAGATTTGATTAATTTAACAGCCTCATCTGCTGTCATCTTATTTGGTATTTTCATTTCATCAAAATTTAAAAATTGTTGTTTTGTTCATTTAAATAATTAAACGAACCGTTTTTTATCCTAAGAAACTTAGTATAATCCCCGCAGCAATTGCAGACCCAATAACTCCCGCTACATTTGGCGCCATGGCGTGCATTAATAAATAATTACTGGAATCATATTTTAATCCCTCAGTATGTACAACTCTTGCACTATCTGGTACTGCAGATACACCTGCTGCACCAATTAATGGATTAATTTTATTATCGCCTTTTAAGAATCTATTCATAAATCGAGCAAATAATAAACCTCCACAAGTAGCAATCACAAATGATATGGCTCCTAAACCAAATATTAACAAAGAATCTTTAGTAATAAAGATGTCTGCCTGTGTAGAAGCACCTACAGTAACCCCTAGTAAAATGGTTACAATGTCTATTAATTTAGTTCTTGCTGTATCTGCTAACCTTTCTGTTCTGCCAGATTCTTTAAGTAAATTACCAAAGAATAACATACCTAATAACGGTAATGCACTCGGAGAAATGAACGTTGTTAAAATTAAAGCTACCACAGGGAAAATCATTTTTTCCTTTTGACTAACAGCTCTTGGTGGTTTCATTTTAATTTTTCTATCCTCTTTAGAGATTAACATTCTCATTAAAGGAGGTTGAATTACAGGCACCAATGCCATGTAAGAATAGGCTGCAATAGCAATAGGCCCAATTAGATTTTTTACCGTAGTACCATCTGCCATTATATTAACTCCATTGGCTAATTTAGAAGAAAGAAAAATAGCTGTTGGTCCATCTGCACCACCAATAATACCAATTGCACCTGCTTCTGGAAGGTTAAACCCTAAATACAATGCTCCCATAAAAGTAGCAAAAACCCCAATTTGAGCAGCAGCACCTAAAAGCATTAATTTTGGATTTGCAATTAAAGATGAAAAATCTGTCATTGCACCAATTCCTAAAAAAATTAATGGCGGATAAATTCCTTTTACCACCCCAAAATAAAGAAAGTTTAACACAGATCCTGTCTCATAGATTCCGGTTTGATTTCCGGCGACAAAAGGGATGTTTCCTATAATAACACCAGCACCAATAGGTATTAACAGTAAGGGCTCGTAATCATATTTAATACCTAAGTAGATAAATACAATTCCGATTATAATCATTATTAAGTTTCCTGATGTTGCATTTGCAAAACCGGTGTACCCATAAAATGTTTTAATCCCTTTAAGCGCTCCATCAAAAACACCTTGTTGTGGTGATGCTTTATCAACCTGCGTAGTAGAAACCGTAGCATCGTTTAAGCTGTCGGTGTTCGAATTTGTGTCAAAACCTAATACTGGTCTTATAAAGATCAATAAAGATAGAACACAAAATATTAATATTACTTTTTTCATGTTTTGTATTTTATTCTAGTTCTATCATTAATTCATCATGCAATACTTGCTGACCAACGCTAATTTTTATAGCCGTAATTGTACCAGCATTTTCACAAACAATACTATTTTCCATTTTCATTGCTTCTAAAACAAGCACTCTGTCTCCTACCTTAAGTGTATCTCCTACTTTTACATCGATAGATAATACAACACCAGGAATTGGGGCTACAATACGTGTTTTTTGAGACTTAGGATTTACTTTTAGAGGCTCTGCAGGTCTAAGCGATGCAGCACGAACTAAAGTAGGAGTTTTAGATTTTTTAATCTCCTCGTTCATTTTCACCTCATATAAAGTACCATTAACTTCTAGGTTAATAATATTGTCTTCATGTGACTTTATATTAACGGTGTAACCGTTATCGTTTACTTTAAATTTATAGCTTTTCATTTGTTATAATCTATTTTGAATTCCGTAAATTTTAGAACTCCAAGGTGAATATGTTTTTTTAACTTGTTTAATTGTTAAAATTGCGCTTTCATGATCATGCTGTTCACTTGTATACATGTGAATTGCAGCTCCTATAACCGCAGAAATTTCTCCTGTGAAATTGCTATCTTTTTTTATTTTAATTTCACTAACTTTTTTGTCCTTTCCTTTGGTAATTATGTTATACACATAAAGCATTACAGGCAATCCATAATTAAAAACAAGTGCAAGTGTTACCAAGGCACTAAAAACAATGAATAACCCAGTAAATAAGATAACGTAACCTTCACTTATTGTGTTTGTATTTATTAGTAGATATGTCATTATAATGGAATATTTGAGTGTTTTTTTGGAGGGTTTACATCTTTTTTATTTTGAAGTAATTCTAAAGCTCTAACAATTCTAAAACGGGTGTTTCTTGGCTCAATTACATCATCTATAAACCCATATTTTGCTGCCATATAAGGATTGGCAAACTTCTCTGTATACTCATCCTCTTTTTTCTGAATGTACTCTTGTTTTTCTCCAGCATCTTCTATTTTTCTAATATTAGATCCTTCTAAAACCTCAACAGCTCCCTTTGCTCCCATTACCGCAATTTCTGCAGTTGGCCATGCATAATTTACATCACCCCTTAGTTGCTTGCAACTCATTACATCGTGCGCACCACCATAAGATTTACGCAAAGTAATAGTTACTTTAGGTACCGTAGCTTCTCCATAAGCAAACAATAATTTTGCTCCATGTAAAATAATTCCTCCATATTCTTGACCAGTACCTGGTAAGAATCCTGGAACATCAACAAGCGTTACAATTGCAATATTAAAAGCATCACAAAAACGTACAAAACGAGCCGCTTTTCTTGATGCATCAATATCTAAAACACCTGCATAATATTTTGGTTGATTGGCAACAATACCAACCGGACGACCATTAAACCTTGCAAAACCTACACAAATATTACGTGCATAATTTCTATGCACTTCTGTAAACTCTCCGTTGTCTGCAAGTATTGATATTACATCAACAATGTCATAAGGTTGATTTGGATTTTCTGGAATAATTTCATTTAAAGCATCATCTAATCGATCAATAGGATCATTACATGCAATTATTGGTGGTTCTTCTAAATTGTTTGCAGGCATATAACTTAACAACTTGCGAACGAGCAATAAATTTTCTTCATCATTTGCTGCTAAGAAATGAGAAACACCAGATCTAGTAGAATGAATTTTAGCACCTCCTAGTTCTTCTGCTGTAACCACTTCTCCAGTTACCGATTTTACTACTTTTGGACCAGTAACAAACATATAACTTGTATTTTCTGTCATAATAGTAAAGTCTGTTAATGCCGGAGAATAAACCGCTCCACCAGCACAAGGTCCTAAAATTGACGAAATTTGAGGAATGACCCCAGATGCCATAATGTTTCTTTGAAAAATTTCTGCATAACCAGCTAAAGACCTTACTCCCTCTTGAATACGTGCGCCACCAGAATCGTTTAATCCGATAACCGGAACCCCAATTTTCATAGCCATATCCATTACCTTACAAATCTTTAAAGCATAGGTTTCAGACAATGAACCTCCGAAAACAGTAAAATCTTGCGCAAAGACATAAACAATTCTTCCGTCTATTGTACCGTGCCCTGTAACCACACCATCAGAAAGATAAATTTGTTTATCCAACCCAAAAGATTTTGTTCGGTGGGTTACAAACATGTCAAACTCTTCAAAACTATCTTCGTCTAAAAGAATATCTATACGTTCTCGTGCTGTTAATTTACCTTTGGCGTGTTGAGAATCGATACGTTTTTCTCCTCCCCCCATTTTAGCTTCTGCTCTTTTTTCTATGAGCTCGTTAATTTTATCTTGATTTGCCATTATTATTTATGTATTTTTCTTGTCGATTATTCTTTAGAACAAAGTTCTGTAAGTACTCCTAATGTAGATTTTGGATGTAAGAAACCAATATTTAGTCCTTCTGCTCCTTTTCTAGAAACTTTATCAACCAACCTCACTCCTCGTTTCTCTGCTGTTTTTAACGCTTCTGTTGCATTGGGGACGGCAAAAGCAATATGATGAATGCCAGCTCCTTTCTTTTCTATAAACTTACCAATGGGTCCATCCGGAGAAGTACTTTCTAATAGTTCAATTTTTGTATTACCTACCAAAAAAAAGGCTGTCTTAACCTTTTGGTCAGCAACCTCTTCTATAGAATAACACTTCAATCCTAAGACCTCTTCATAGTATTTTATTGATTCCTCTAAATTATCAACAGCAATACCTAAATGCTCTATATGTGAAATATTCATAACTTCGATATTTTAATTTCCTCAAATTTAGCTTACATATATATTTTAGACTATGATAGTTGTCATGTTCCTAGACAATTAAAAGCAGTTGTATATTTAACAAAAAAGAAAAAAACTAACCATGCTATTCTCACGATTCTATTCTATTATTAAGTTATTATAAAAAAGGTAAACTACTCACTGTCAATTAGATTAAAAAAAACTTTTACATTTTACCTACTACGTAGAGTGATTATTGATATTTCTTCTTTTATTACGTGTTTTAAAATAGGTATCTACTTTCTTTCTTAAGCTTTTGGGAAAGCTAGGATGAAGGTCTCTTGATGATTAGGGGTTGTCGATGATAGCTGTTTTTTTAATTCAGGTAAAAATTAGAAGGAAACAGATAATTTGTCAATTTTAAAAACCTATTTTATAAGTATCCAAAGTAGTTATAGTGACAATTATAATTACAACTCCAAAATAATTCTTGTTTACACATCTAAGATCATGAGGTTTTATTTAAATTTTTGCAAATAAATAATTTGAATAATTAAATGTCTTCTACTTTATATATCGTTAAATTCTTTTTCTCTGATAAAACAACATCAAATCACTATATTATCATTTTAACAATAAATTTGCGTAAATATTATTACTACATCAATAAAATAAACAAATACAATGTAATTAATTAAGGTTTTACATTTTTTTATTAGTAAATTTATAAAAAATATAATCGAAACAAAATGATATTAAAAATTGAGCTATTATTTAGTGATAATCTTTTTAAGACTCATTTTTATTGAAAAATTTAAGCGTATTTAGAATAATAAATACTTAAATTTGTCCGCGTTTTTTTTCGCTTTATTTATAATAAGTTATCTAAAATTAACTCGCTAATTTGCACTCATAATATCTGTATATATGGCATTAAAAATCGTAATATCACACAAGACTACTTATAAGTATGATAGAAAAGTATCCTTATCTCCTCATATTTTTAGACTTAGACCAGCACCACACTCTAGAACTCCCATAGAATCGTACTCAATTAAAATTACGCCAGAAGAACAATTTTTTAACTGGCAACAAGATCCTTTTGGTAATTATGTTGCTCGTTTGGTTTTTCCTGAGAAAACGGATGAAATGTCTATTGATGTTGAGATTATTGCAGATTTAAAAACGATAAACCCTTTTGATTTCTTTATTGAAGAATATGCCGAAGAATATCCGTTTGTATATACAGAAACAGTTAAGAAAGAGTTACAGCCTTATTTAGAAATTACAGATAAAGGGAAATTATTAGAAGAATTTATAAAAACATTAGATTATACGCCTAGAAAAACTATTTATTTTTTGATTGATATCAACCAGAAAATTTACGAGTTTTTAAATTATAATATTAGAATGGATCCGGGTGTTCAAAGTTGTGAAGAAACTTTGAATCAGAAAAATGGATCTTGTAGAGATTATGCATGGTTATTTGTGCAAACTCTACGTCACTTAGGTTTTGGAGCACGTTTTGTTTCTGGATATTTAGTGCAATTAAAATCTGATGAAAAGTCTTTAGATGGCCCTTCTGGTCCAGAAGAAGATTTTACAGATTTACACGCTTGGGCAGAAGTTTATTTGCCAGGTGCTGGTTGGATTGGTTTTGACGCTACTTCTGGTCTTTTGGCTAGTGAAGGTCATATTCCGTTAGCCTGTACACCTTCTTTTGAAAGTGCTGCGCCAGTTTCTGGAATGACAGATAAATGTGAAACTGAATTCTTTTTTGAGAACAAAGTGACACGAATTTTAGAATCTCCAAGAGTTACAAAACCGTATACAGAAGAACAATGGAAAGAAGTATACAAACTAGGTAATAAAGTAGAGAAGCAATTAGAAAAGGGTGATGTAAGATTAACAATGGGTGGCGAACCTACCTTTATTTCTATTGATGATTTAGAATCTCCAGAGTGGAATACAACCGCAGATGGACCAAATAAAAGAAAATTAGCTGGCGATTTAACCAAAGGTTTATATGACAAATTTGGTAACGGAGCTGTTTTACATCATGCACAAGGAAAATGGTATCCTGGAGAGCCTTTACCAAGATGGCAAATAGAAATTTGCTGGCGTAAAGATGGTAGACCAATTTGGTATAACAAAAAGTATTTATCTAGCTATGCTGATAACCCTATTGTACCAGAAAATTCTGATAAATTATTTTTAGAAACACTTACCAAATATTTACGTGTTTCTACAGAACATATTTTACCAAGTTACGAAGATCCTTTTTATCATTTATGGGAACAAGGAAATTTACCTATAGATATAGATCCTGCAAAGGACAAAGACGGTTCTTTAGCGCGTAAAAAATTACATGAAATTTATGAAAAAGGAGCATCTACACCTGTTGGTCATTTACTTCCTTTAAATAAAACAGAAGATAAATGGTTTACCAGTGCTTGGACTTTTAGAAGACAGCACATCTTTTTAACTCCAGGGAATTCTCCTATGGGATTAAGATTGCCTTTAGATTCATTAATGGAAAAACCAGAACATGAAGTTTTTCCAATTTATGAACCCGATTTATTTTCTAAAAAGAAACGTTTACCAAGTTTTAAAAATATTGTAAAGAAAAGATATCAAGATTTTTTAGATTTTGGACTAGAATTAAACCAACCAAACTATTTTGTACGTACTGCACTTTGTGCAGAAATTAGAGAAGATAAATTGTATTTATTTTTACCTCCTTTAGAAACGGCAGAAATGTTTTTAGATTTAATTGCTGCCATAGAAATTACAGCAAAAGAATTAAATGTACCTGTTATTATGGAAGGTTATGAACCTCCTCATGACAATAGATTAGAATCTCTAAAAATAACACCAGACCCTGCTGTTATAGAGGTTAATGTACACCCAGTTACCAATTGGGAAGACTTATGTAAAAACACATTTACTTTTTACAACGAGGCTAAAAAAGCAAGATTAGGTACAGAAAAGTTTATGCTAGATGGTAAACATACAGGAACTGGTGGTGGAAACCACGTTACTTTAGGAGGTACAAGTCCTGCAGACAGTCCTTTATTACGTAAACCAAGTTTGTTACGTAGTTTGTTAACTTTTTGGCAACATCACCCAGGATTAACGTATTTATTCTCTGGTTCTTTTGTGGGGCCAACAAGTCAGGCACCAAGAGTAGATGAAGCTCGTTTAGACAACTTATACGAGTTAGAAATTGCCTTTAATCAAATTCCGAAAGATGGAGAAGTTCCTTTTTGGTTAACCGATAGATTGTTTAGACATTTATTAACCGATTTAACGGGTAATACGCACAGAGCAGAATTTTGTATTGATAAACTATACTCGCCAGATTCTTCTACAGGAAGATTAGGTATTTTAGAGTTACGTGGTTTTGATATGCCTCCGCATCCAAAAATGAGTTTGGTACAAATGCTATTGGTTAGAACCTTAGTAGCTTGGTTTTGGAAAAAACCTTACGAACATAATTTAGTACGTTGGGGAACAGAATTACATGATAAATTCTTAATAGAACATTATGTAAGAGAAGACATTAAAGACATTGTAGATCAATTAAATAAAGCGGGTTACGACTTTAAAGAAGATTGGTTCGATCCATTTTTCGAATTTAGATTCCCATTACATGGGATGGTAGACATTAATAATATTCATTTAGAATTAAGAGCTGGTATAGAACCTTGGAATGTTTTAGGTGAAGAAATGACTGGTGGAGGAACTGCTAGATATGTAGATTCTTCTTTAGAAAGACTACAAGTAAAAGTTTCTAATTTTAATGAAGACCGCTTTGTATTAAGTTGTAACGGTGTTAAAGTGCAATTAAATAGTACTGGTGTTCATGGAGAATATGTTGCAGGTGTGCGTTATAAAGCTTGGGATCCTTTCTCTGCTTTACACCCAACAATACCTGTAGATACTCCGCTTGTTTTTGATATTGTAGATACTTGGAACAAACGCTCTATTGGTGGTTGTACTTATTTTGTGGCACATCCAGGAGGTAGATCTTATGACGAATATCCAGTAAATAGTTATGAAGCAGAATCAAGACGAATAAATCGCTTCTGGGAATTTGGACACACACAAGGTGAAATTGACCCTGTAGAAAGTATCAACCCAAATACAGAAAGCACAAGTAGAAGTGTAGAACAAAACAGTAGCTCTAAACGATTTAAGTTTAAAGAGTTGCCTGTTAATTTTGAATTTCCTTATACTTTAGATTTAAGAAAAAAGTAAGGAAATTTTTATAGGTAGTGTGAATTATGATGATAGAAGACAAGAAAGTTGAAAAGACAATTTTATATGATTATTTTTTAAATAAAACGAAATATGACGAATTATTAATCTCTAAGATGGACGAAAAATCGGATTGGAAAATTTTATTAGACAATTTACAAAAAATTGGTCCCAAAGAATTAGCTTCTAAACAAGCTGATATAGATTGGCTTTTAGCAGAAAACGGTGTTACTTACAATGTATATAATGATCCTAAAGGATTAAATAGACCTTGGAATTTAAATGTTGTGCCGTTTATGATTCATCAAAATGAATGGACAGAAGTTGAGAAAGGAATTCAACAAAGATCTGAGCTTTTAGACCTAATTTTAAAAGATTTATATGGTAAACGTGAATTGCTTAAAAACGGAATTATTCCGCCAGAAGTAATTTATGCACATAGAGGTTTTTTACGTTCTTGCGATCAAATAGAATATAAAACAGCAAAACAATTATTGGTACATGCTGTAGATTTAGCGAGAGGTCCAGATGGAAGAATGTGGGTTGTTAATGATAGAACACAAGCTCCTTCTGGTATGGGATATGCTTTAGAAAATAGATTTTCTACAAGTAAAATTATACCTGAAATATTTAACAACATCAATGTAAAGCAACCTTCTACTTTCTTTAATGATTTTAACAAATTATTGTTGAATGTTGCTCCGTCTAATAAAGAAAACCCAATGGTGGTTATTTTAACACCAGGACCACATAATGAAACTTATTTTGAACATTCTTTTTTATCTTCATTTTTAGGGCATCCTTTGGTAAAAGGAAATGATTTAGTGGTAAGACACGGTAAAGTTTGGTTAAAATCTTTAAAGGGATTAAAACAAGTTGATGTTATTTTAAGACGTGTAGATGATAATTTTATGGATCCTTTAGAATTAAAGGAAGACTCTTATTTAGGAGTTGCAGGTTTATTAGAAGTAGTTCGTTTACAAAATGTTGCCATCGTAAACCCTATTGGAAGTGGTATTTTAGAAAACCCTGCCCTTATTCCATTTATGGAAAACATCTGTGAATTCTTCTTAAAAGAAAAATTGATTTTACCACAAATTGCTTCGTGGTGGTGCGGACAAGAAAAAGAACGAAAACATGTACTAGAAGACCTGCCCTCTTATGTGGTAAAAAGAATTGACAGATCGCATAGAGAACATATTTATTTCTGTGAGTTTTTAAGTAAAGAAGAACTTAAAGATTTAAAAGCAGAAATATTAGAAAACCCAAATAGATTTGTTGCTCAAGAAAAAATATCTTTTTCTACAGCACCAAATTTTGTAGAAGACAAGTTAGAACCTCGTAAAATTTTATGTAGAACTTTTTCTATAGCAAAAGATAATGGTTATAGCGTAATGCCTGGTGGTTTAGTTAGGGTTGCAACAGAACGAGAAGATTTATTTGTATCTAACCATAGAGGAGGAACCAGTAAAGATTTTTGGATTGTTTGTGATAAAAAACAAAATTATTTACAAAACTATTCTTGGAACAAAACAACCTCTAAGCACACAGAAAGTATTAATGATGTGCCAAGTAATACTGCCGAAAATTTATATTGGTCTGGTAGATATTTAGGTAGAACATTGTTTACTGCAAGGTATTTAAGAATGGTTTTAAACCAAATGACGCATGTACAATATAACAACGATCGGAAATCAGAATCAGAAAGTTTAAAAATATTATTTCAATCTATTACTAACATAACGTCTACATTTCCTGGTTTTACAGGAGAAAAAGCAGAAGAAGCTTTAAAAAATCCGTTAAAAGAAATTAAAGCACTTACTTTAGATACCCAAAGAATAGGTGGTTTTGCACAGTCTATGCAAAGCTTTAACAACTCTTATTATTCTTTAAGAAACTTGTGGTCTAAAGATATGTGGCGCGTTTTTGATGGAATACAGAAACAATTGGTCAAATTAAAAGAAGAAGAAGATTACTCTGCTACTACCTTATCTAAATTTTTTGATAAAATTATTACCAGACTAATTGCATTTATGGCTTTAACAGAAGAAAGTATTTTAGTAAGACAAGGACTACTACTCTACTTTATTGGTTTGCAGGTAGAGCAAGCTTCTATGACCATAGAAAAATTTAGATCTTTAATTATTGTAAATTATAATGAAGAATTAGAATACGAAATTTTAGAATCGCTTTTAAATAGTCATGAAAGTTTAAATATTTATAGATACAGTTACAAATCTTATTTAAGTATAGAAAACGTACTGAAATTATTACTTTTAGATAAAGAGTATTCTAGATCTTTAATGTACCAAGTACAACGAATGAAGAAAGATATTGATAGATTACCTAATACAAATGTATCGATAGAAATGACCGATTGTCAAAAAAATATTGAATCAGTTATTGACAAAATACAAAGTTTATCATTAGAAGAAATTTTAGAAATTGATGAAACTTCTAATATGCGTAAGAATTTAGATGAATTATTATCTGATTTAAGCGATTTATTACACACTACTTCTTTGTCTGTTTCAGACACATACTTTAACCACTCTCAACAACAGAAACAGTTGGTAGATAGAAAAATTTCTAATTAATATGATTTTTGATCTTTGGCACAAAACAAAATATAGTTATGAAAACGGAGCTTCCTTTTGCCATAACATAACCACCTTAAAACCTAAAAGTTTTAAAGGACAAGCTGTTTTAGAATACGTATTAGAAATAAGTCCGACTCCGACAGACATTTCTGAAAGAATAGATTTTTTTGGTAATACGGTTACACGCTTTTCTATACAGCAAAATCATGAAGAACTAATTGTTATCGCACGTAGTAAAGTTGCTAGAGATTACAACCTTCAAATAGAAGGAGAAAATTTTGTGGAAGGAAAAAAAGTGACTGTAGAAGAATCTTTAAAATTATTAAAAGGAATACAACCAGACATTATTGAAGCAAGACAATTTGTATTAGGCTCTCCATTAATTTCTGATATGAGTGCTGTAATTAAAGAATATGCATTGGTTTCTTTTAAACCAGAAAGATCTTTATATGAAGCTTCTTATGAATTAATGCAACGTATTTTTACCGATTTTGATTTTGTTTCTGGTTTTACAAACATAGCTACACCATTAAAAGAAGTAATGAAAGAGAAAAAAGGTGTTTGCCAAGATTTTGCGCAAATTGCCATTGCTTGTGTTAGGTCTATGGGCTTACCTGCAAGATATGTTAGTGGTTATATAGAAACAGTAGCACCAGAAGGTAAAGAAAAATTGATTGGTACAGATGCTTCTCATGCTTGGTTTTCTGTATTTATACCTACTTTGGGTTGGGTAGATTTTGACCCTACCAACAATCAAATACCAAAAAATCAACATATTGTAGTTGCACATGGTAGAGATTATTATGATGTACCTCCATTAAAAGGTGTAATTTATAGTACAGGTAAAAGCAAAATGGATGTTTCTGTAGATTTAAGACCAACAAAAAATAATCAAAGTCAGTATCAAACTCAATTTTAAACTAAAAAATTATCTTTTTGTTCATTTTGATATTTTTTATCAAAATGAACAAAAAGAATATAAACACTTATTTTTGTTTTTGCTTTTGAGTTACTTCCTTTTCAGCTTTCACTTCTTCTTCCTCTATTTTTTCATCATTACTTCCTTGTTGTTCTTTTACAAAACTAGGGTCTGTAATATTAAAATAATTCTCTTCTAGTTTAGATGCTATTAATACTAATTTCTCTATTAAATCAGCAATAAACTCCTCTAAATTATCATCGATATCAGTAAATAATTTATACTCAAACTCAGCTTTCATTTTACCAATTAAAAAAGCGGCAGAATCATTTGATATCACTTTATCTTTAGAAATAATACAGATATATTTATAAATTTGAGCTAAACAATTTTTTATAGATCTTGGGCATTTTTCATTTAAAATAATAAACTCTAAGGCTGTTTTTCTAGTAGGCGTTTTTTTATAGTAACGACGCATCATATCGTGCGTAGAAACACATTTTAAAAGTGTAGACCATTGGTAATTATCTGCTAAATCTCCATAAAGTTCTTTTGAAGCAGCAACATCACTTAGTTTAGAATTTATAATTCTTGATACCTGAATGGCTCTTTCTAAATAAACTCCCAACATAATAATAGCATATACTTCATCATGTAAAAGTGTACTTTTAATTTTACTTCTTACATCTGATGCAGACTGTGTTACAATAGACGTAAAATCATACAAGCCACTTTTTACAAATAGCTCTATTGGATATGCTTTAATTCTATGGTTAACGGTATTAATACATTCAAATAATTCAGTGGAAATTAAATCTCTAGAACTTCGAGCATTTTCATGCGCATTTGCAAATGTATTTACAACAGAATAAGGTTTTTCTAAATTTAACCCAACATTAAATAAAACAGCTTCTTCATCTAATGTAATATCTGCATCTATAATTTCATTTGCAGACATGTACATTACAGAACGCAATACAAATTGTCTAGATTGTGATAATTCATCTGGTGCATCTAAAGAAGAAAAATAATTGACGTTTAAAAACCTTGCTAAGTGCTCTGAACGTTCAATATATCTTCCCATCCAAAAAAGGTTATTGGCTACTCTTGCTAACATATTTCTTTATTTTTTTAAAACCCAAGTGTCTTTTGAACCACCACCTTGAGATGAATTTACTATTAAATTTCCTTTTTTAAGCGCAACTCTAGACAACCCTCCTTTTAATACAAAATCGATGTCTTTTCCTAATAAAGTAAAAGTTCTTAAATCTACGTGTCTAGACTCAAAAGACTCATTTTCATCCACATACGTTGGGTGTGTAGATAAAGACATAATAGGTTGTGCTATGTATTTTCTAGGGTCTGCTAATATTGTCTTTTTAACTTTTTCAATTTCTTCTTTTGTTAATTTACTACCAATAGAAATTCCATATCCACCAGACTCATCAACAGGTTTTACAACCAACTTATCAATGTTTTCTAGCACATACTTTAATTCGTCTTTTCTACTACAATGATAGGTGTGTACATTATTTAAAATAGGTTCTTCATCTAAATAGTATTTAATAATTTCTGGCATATACGTATAAACAGCTTTATCATCTGCAACACCTGTACCGGGTGCATTTACTAAAGTTACGTTTCCTTTTAAATACACAGAAAACAACCCAGGAACTCCCAACATAGAATCCTTTTTAAAGACTAGAGGATCTATAAATAAATCATCTATTCTTCTATAAATAACATCTACTTTTTCTGGCCCATAAATAGTTCTCATATATACAAATCCATTTTCTACAAACAGATCTCGTCCTTCTACTAAAACAACACCCATTTGTTTTGCTAAAAAGGAATGCTCATAATAAGCAGAGTTATAAACACCAGGCGTAATAATAACACAAACAGGAGCATCTACTCCATTCGGTTTTACAGATTCCATGGTTTCTAATAACTTAGAACCATAATCTACAACAGTATGTGCATTGTATTGATTAAAAACACCAAACAACGCGTGTTTTACAGCAGTTCTATTTCCAATGACATAACTCACACCAGAAGGACATCTAATATTATCTTCTAAAACATAATAATTACCATCAGAATGTTTTATTAAATCGGTACCAGAAATATGATTATAAATTCCTCCAGGAGGATCTAACCCAATCATTTGAGGTAAAAAGTTGACAGAAGATTTAATTAAATCTTCTGGTACAATACCTTGTTTTATAATTTTCTGATCATGATAAAGGTCCCAAAGAAAAAGATTTAGCGCTTTGCTTCTTTGCAAAACACCTTTTTCTATGGTCGTCCATTCTTTATTATTAATAATTCTTGGAAATAAATCGAAAGGAAAAATTTTCTCTTTTACCTCCTTCTCACCATAAACCTGAAACGTAATTCCTAAATTAAAAAAAGAATCTTTTGCCTTTTTATTTAAACGATCGAATTCTGACACAGAATAAGATCCAAATAAATTATACAAAGTTTTATAAACTTCTCTTATTTCATTATTCTTATTAAAGAGCTCATCATAAAATCTAGAATCTAATTCGTAAGTTGAAAATAGCGGTAGTGTTGTAGTTTTTTTCAAATCTTATAATTTTTTAGTAAATATAAATTAGTTTTATGAAAATATCAATGATTTTTAAATTATGTTGCGATTATTGTAATAGTAATTTTATTTCATTTATTTTTTTACAGTAATAATAATAAATTGATACCAAATCTTTAATAAATCAACAATAAGGATATAATTGATATGCATTTATTTGTTAAAAAGACGAAAACAATAGTGAAATCTATAAAAAACAACAATAAAAGCGCTTTTTTTAATTAAAAAACCTGCATTTAGGTACTTTCTTAAAATACCTACAAAAGATAGCGTTTATTCTCTTAAAAAATTGAAAAAGTTTGTTATTAAAAAAATAACTTTTTAATAATAAACATCAAACAAAAAGTAAAACACTATTTAACAACAAGTTAACCTTAATTTTAATTGATGTTTTTAATTTTAAATAAAATACTAATAATTAACTGTTTCATATTTTTTTGATTCTAGTATCTTCGTGCGCATTATGTGGATGTACTTAGGACTTTTAGCTGCTTTATTTTTAGGGTTACACAATTTATGTAAAAAACATGCCGTACAAGGTAATGAGGTTTTCCCTGTATTGTTGGGCACTATTTCTGCTGGTTTTCTGTTGATACTTCCCTTCTATTTGGGATCTATTTGGAATCCAGATTATATGCAAAAGATAGGGTTTTATATAACAAGTATTCCTTGGACTACTCATGGGTTTATTTTTATAAAATCGATGATAATGGCAGCTTCTTGGGTTTTGGCTTATCAGGCTTTAAAACATTTACCAATTACTATTGTAACACCAATTAGATCTGCAGGCCCTTTTTTCACGTTTATAGGTGCCATTTTTATTTATCAAGAAAAACCAAACTTTTTACAATGGATTGGTTTTTTCCTAATTATTCTTTCGGTACTTTTATATTCTAAAATTGGAAAAAAGGAAGGAATTAACTTTAAAAGAAATAAATGGATTTTTGCAATTATAGGTGCTACTTTTTTAGGAGCTTCTAGTGGTTTGTATGATAAATTTCTAATACAAAGTTTAACACTAAACCCTCAAACATTACAATTTTGGTTCTGTTTTTATACTATACTAATCTTGTTTGTTATTTTATCTATTACATGGTTTCCCTATGCTGATAAAAGAAAAGCTTTTAAATGGAGATGGTCTATACCCGCAGTGGGAATCTTATTACAGACAGCAGATTACTTTTATTTTAAGGCATTACAAGATCCTGATGCATTAATTATGTTATTGTCTGCCATAAAAAGAAGTCAGATTTTAATTGCCGTGGTGGTGGGTGGACTTATTTTTAAAGAACAAAATAAACGTAAAAAACTAATTCCGCTTTTCGGAATCATGTTAGGCGTATTTTTTATATTATATTCTTAAACAAAAAAAAGGTTTCTCATTATAATGAGAAACCTTTTTTTTATTCTATCAAAACTCGACTTTTATATCGTTGCTTGTTTAATAAAGTTTAAAATTTCTGTTTCTTTAATTTCAGGATTTGCTCCTTCGCTACCAGCTATTAAAGCACCTACTGCACAAGCAAAATCTATCGCCTCTTGAGGCAAAGTTCCTTTTAATAACTTATTAATTAAGGATGCTAAAAAAGAATCTCCTGCTCCAACTGTATCTACAACCTCAATTTTATAACCATTATTATAGTAAAAAACATCATTATAATATAAAATAGCACCATCACCACCTTTTGTAACACAAATAGATTTTGTGTTTGTAGCTTCTGCAATAAACTTTATATTCTCTTCTAATGAGTTTGAACTAAACGCTAACCCTTTTGCTATTTCAAAAATTTCATCATCATTAAATTTGATAAAACTAGCTTCCTGCATTAAATCATTTAAGATAGCTATTGTATAATGTGGAGCTCTAAGATTTACATCAAAAATTTTATATTTTGCTATTTTTAAAAGTTGATATAAAGTATCTCTAGAAACATCATTTCTAGCAACTAAACTACCAAAGATAAAAGCATCAGATTTTTTAGTAATTTCTTTTGCTGTTGCTGTTAACTGAATACCATCCCAAGCTCTTGGAAAATTTATAGTATAAGATGCTGCTCCATTTGTATCTAAAACAACAGCTACTTCTCCTGTTTTTAAAGTTGCATCTATCTGGACATTTTCCGTTTGTACTCCTCGTTCTTCAATAAAGTCTTTTATTTTATCTCCAGCCACGTCCTTACCTATTCTTGTAATTACAGCAACTTTGTTCTCTAAAGATTGTAATCTTAAAGCTACGTTTAAGGGTGCTCCTCCAATTTTTTTATGATTCGGAAATACATCCCATAAAACCTCACCAAAACAAACTATATTTTTCATAAGCTATTAATTAAGTATAGAATTATTCATAATAATAACACATTTCTCTACACCATTTTTTGTAATATTTTGATAAGAAGTTGTGTACGCATCTACAAAAGTTTTAGACTCTTTTAACTTTCCAAAAACAGCTGCTATTTCTAAAAATTCTGTAGGATTTTCTTTCGAGGCTATTGCTTTATCATTCAAAATACCTTGCATGGCATCTTTAATTAATAAAGGTTTACCATTTTCATTTTTTCCTAAACTATAAATTGCCCAAGCAGCTACCACAAAAGCTGCAAACTGAACAGAACCTTTATTTTCTAATTGCTTGTTTACTGTTGGTAAAATAAATATTGGAAATTTAGCCGAACTTTCAGAACAAATTCTGTCAATTTGATCTTTAATATATATGTTTCCAAATCGTTGTAATAATGACTCTTTGTATTCTTCTAGATTAACACCTTCTAATCCTGCCAAAGTTGGTGTTACTTCAATATTCATATAATTATGTAAAAAGTTTTGTATCTCTTTGTTATGTACAGACTCATCAATAGTTGCGTACCCCATTAAATCACCTAGAATGCCTAAAACTGTATGTCCTGCATTTAATAAGCTTAATTTCATTTTTTCAAACGGAACCACATCATCAACAAACTGAGCGCCAACAGTTTCCCAAGCAGGTCTTCCTGCTGCAAAATTATCTTCTATAACCCATTGTTTAAAAGGCTCACAAACTACTGGCCAAGCATCATCAATACCCGATGTTTCTTTTAAACTAGAAATATCTGTAGCATTTGTTGCAGGCGTAATTCGATCTACCATGGCATTCGGAAACGAAACATTTTCATTAATCCAAGACACTAATGTTGGTTCAGCAACTTTTACATAACTCAGCAACATTTTTTCTGCCATCTGCCCATTTCCCTGAATATTATCACAAGACTGAATGGTAACACCTTTTAATCCTTTTTCTTTACGCATTTTTAAAGCTTGCGTTAAGAAGCCAAAAATTGTTTTTGGTGCTTGTGGGTTTTCTAAATCAAACTGAATAGCAGAATTTTCGAAATTAAATTCCCCTGTTGCTTCACTATAATTATAACCTCCTTCTGTAATAGTTAAAGTGATGATTTTAATGTCTGGATTCGCCATTTTTTCAACCACTTTTATTGGATTTTCAGGAGCATATAAATACTCTACAATAGATCCAATTACTCGTTTGGTTAAAGTACCATCTAGTTCTTTTACAATTAATGTGTATAAACCATCTTGATCTTTAAGAGTATTGTAAATTTTAGCATCATATTCTAATAATGCAATACCACAAATACCCCAATTTCCTTCTGTTTCTTTATGCAACAATTGATCTGTATAATAGGCTTCGTGCGCTCTATGAAAGCCACCAACACCAACATGTACAATACCTGCTTTTACTTTAGATCTATCGTATTGGGGGATAGAAACTACTTCGGAAAATTGAGATAAGTTATGGTTGTTTAATTTATAAGTTTTCATGATATATTTTTTTATTTACTTTCAAAACGTTGTAACAATACAGCAAAAATGATAATTGCACCTTTTACGACTTGTTGTGGATAAGAAGGAACATTTAATAGGTTTAAAATATTACCTATTAAACCTAAAATAAGTACTCCCATTAAAGTGTTAATAGCAGTTCCTTTTCCTCCATTTAAACTTGCACCACCAATTACTACAGCAGCAATGGCATCTAACTCCCAGGCCATTCCCATATTTGGAGAACCTAAATTGGTTCTAGAAGCCACAACAACAGCAGCAGTTGCCGCCAAAGCTCCAGAAATTGCGTAGACTAAAAACTTGTATTTATTTACTTTTATACCCGATAAACGAGAAGCCTCTTCATTACTTCCAATTGCAATTATTAATCTACCAAATACATTGTAACGTAGCATTACCATGGCAAAAATTACAATTAAAAAGAACACAATTGCAATGTTAGGAATCCCTAAAGTAGAATTATTTGCAAAGTTTGACATAAATTCTCCTCCTGATGTTCTAAACGTAATTGGTGATCCTTTAGAGTAGATAAACCCTAAACCTCTTGCAATGGTCATTAAAGCTAAAGTTGCCACAAATGGCGCCATTTTTTGGTAAGCTACAAGATATCCAGAGACACTACCTAAACCAAAACCTAAAGCAATGGTTAATACAATAGCCGCGGGTAATACAACCGTATTGACTAAAATTGCAAAAACGACAGCTAATAAAGCCACCATAGAACCTACAGATAAATCGATTCCGCCTGTTAATATTACCAACAACATACCAATACTGATAATACCAATACTAGATACTTGTTTTAATAAATTTGAAAGATTTACAGAAGTAAAAAATACATCAGAAATAAATGCTGAAAAAACGACCAACAATATAAAAATGAATATTGTATTGTATTTTACTAGAAACTTAAGAAACCCCCCAGGGCTACTTAATTGTTGTTTTAATGTGAATGCCATGATTTTATTTTTTTAGTTTTTTAAATTGCTTTTTTTAATTCTTTCCCTATTGAGTAACGTAGAATGTTTTCTTCAGAAAACTCTTCCTTAGATAATTCGCCGTAAAATGTACCTTCATGCATCACCAAAATACGGTCTGAAATCCCCATTATTTCTGGCATATCAGAAGAGATAACCACTACTGCAACACCTTTTTTAGCAACTTCATTTATAAGGTTATAAATCTCAATTTTTGCACCAACATCTACTCCACGTGTAGGTTCATCAATAAATATTACTTTACTATCTATACTTAACCATTTTGCTAAAGCTACTTTTTGCTGATTTCCACCACTTAGATTTTTAACATCAACCTCAGAACTAGGTGCTTTAATATTTAACTTTTCAATTAAACCTAAAACATTTTTATATTCGTTTTCTGTATTGATAAAACCTAATTTGCCAGAAATACCTGTAAAATTAGTAACACTTATATTTCTTCTAATAGATAGTGGTAAAAACACACCATCTTCTTTTCTATCTTCGGATACAAAACCAATTTGATGACCAACTGCGCAAACAGGAGTTTTGGTGGTTATTTCTTTTCCGTTTAAAATTAAAGTTCCCGATTTCTTCTTGTCAGCACCAAAAATAAGTTTCGCTGTTTCCGTTCTTCCACTTCCTCCTAAACCTGCAATTCCTAACACTTCTCCCGGTCTTACCGAAAAAGATACATCATGCACCAAATTATCCTTTGCCGTTAAATTTTTAACTTCAAAAACAGGCACTTTTCCAATTACAACATTTCTTGTAGGATATAAATCTTTTAATTCACGACCAATCATTAATCGTATTACACCATCTGTATCTGTATCGGCTACCGCCATACTTCCGGTATCTACTCCATCTCTTAATACCGTAATTGAATCTGCTATTTTAAAAATTTCTTCTAAATGATGTGAGATATAAATAATTGAAATTCCTTTTGCTTTTAGTTTAAAAAGGTTTTCAAATAACTTCTTAGTATCTGTAGGATCAAAAACTGTAGTAGGCTCATCTAACACTAGTACTTTAGTATCTTCGGATAAAGCTTTTGCAATTTCTACTACTTGTTTTTGCACAATACTTAAGTCTCTAACCTTTGCAGAAGCATCAATTTCGAAACCTAAAGAATCTATTAATTCTTGTGCATCTTTTGTTATTTTTGTCCAATTCATCCAAAATTTACTTGCACCTAACTTGTGTAAATAAATATTTTCTGCAACCGATAAATCGTTTACTAAAGACAACTCTTGATACACCACACTAATTCCTAGTATTTGTCCGTCGTGCGTGTTTTTCGGGTTGATTTCTTCTCCATTTAAGACAACCTTACCACTATCTTTTTGATGTACTCCACTAAGAATTTTAACCAAAGTAGATTTTCCCGCACCGTTTTCGCCCAATAAAGCATGGATTTCTCCTGGCTTTACTTTTAGATTTACATTTTCTAGGACAGAAACAACACCAAAACTTTTGGAAATTCCAGTCATTTCGAGCCTATATTCGCTATTTGAAGTTTTCATAATCATGAAGTTTGGTTCTTAAAATAAAGCTTTTGGATTGTAATATTTAGCAGCATTTTCTTTTGTAATTAAAAGCGGTGCTGTATATGATTTTTTAGGAAAATCTTTTTTTCCGTTGATAAATTGAATGGCACATTTAACAGCATTTTTTCCTATTTGAACAGGGCTATTCATGGCGGTACATCCATAAAAATTGGTATCCATAATATATTTAATCGCTTCTTTTTGTCCGTCAGCTCCAGCAACAATTAAAATATCATCTGTTTTACCTGCTTGTGCAATCGCTTTAATAGCACCTAGCACACAAACATCAGACTCTGTAATTACTACATTAATATCTGGATGTGCTACTAAAATATCTTCCATTGCTTTTAATCCTCCAGCATAGGTCCAATCTGTATAAGCTTGCGTTTTTACATTTAAATCAATTTTACCTTGGGTTCTTAATTGCTCTTCTGTAATACCTTGTAACAAACCTTGTTTACGAGTTCTTCCTACAGGGTTACCAGCATTACCACTTAATAAAGCAATATTCATTTTAGTTTTCCCCATTTTTTTAACAAGCCACTCACCTGCTAATTCACCGTTTGCCAAATTATTAGACTGAATTGTAGTTACATAATCGGCAGAAGGATTGATAGAACTATCAATAATAAAAACAGGTATACCCGCTGCTTTTGCTAATTTAGTTACACCAACCAAAGCATCTGGATCTTTAGGATTTAATAACAAAGCATCTACACCTTTGGTTATTAAATCTTCTACAGCGGCAACTTGTTTATTAATATCATCTTGACCGTCTGCAGATAAAAAAATCATTCCGTTTTTTTCTGTAGTTGCTTTTATGCTTTGAAACAGCGCTTGGTAATAAGGTGCATTTAAGGAAGGCGTACAATAGCCAATTTTTTTACCTGTTAAGTTTATAGCACTTTCATAGATTTCACCAGAAGCATCAGAACTATTTACATTTGCAGAAGTAGTACTTTCTTGATCTAAACAACTAGAAAAAGTAAACATTAATACCAATGCAATAATCGGTGTAAGAATTTCCTTTAAGATATTTTTTTTTGTTTTCATAATTAAGTAAATTAGTTTCGTTTAAAATAAAGTAAGGTCTAACTGTAATACAGTAATTTCCTTTTCTGGGTTCCACATAGCAGTAACTTCTACAGGTAAGCTAAAGTTAGCTATTTTTATTTTTTTATTAAAGGCAGCTCCTACATTAATAATATTTCCTTTACTTTCTGTGTAAAAAGTTTTATCTGTTGCCAAAGACCAAGCTCCACCTACAAATAAAGATAATTTAGCATCCTCTTTTTCCCAAACCTTGCTTTTAACTTCTAAATACTGTGTCCAAGAATCTTTAAGAGAGCCATCTGTTTGTACTTCATAATCACCAGAACCACCACCAATAATGGTCGCTAAATATAAAGAGGTGTTTTGTGTAAGATTGTATCCAAAGTTAATGTCTACAAAATTATACCCTTGTGTTTTATCATAACTCCAATAATGCAATTGATCTCCTCTTTCTTCTACACCTGTAAAATTATTATGTGTAACTGCTTCTATAAAGAAATTATCAGAAAAACGATAAGAAGTATAAATAGAGAACTCTTTATAATTTGCATTTACATATTGCTGAGTTGTATTATTCCAAACATCTGCCCCTGCAAAACCAGCTCCTCCCCAAACACCTAAGGTAAATTTACTGTTTTTAGAATTGTATTCTAAATTGGTAGCAAATAATGCTCCTGAATGCACAACAAACCCATGCCATAAATGCATGTTTTTTAAATGTCCACCAATTGTAAATGCCTGGTAATCGCCTTTTGTATTATTTTCCTGAGCATTCATTGTTTGAAATACAAATAGAAAAATTGCAATAACAAATAGTGATTGCACATTTACTTTTAAAGTAAATGTGCTTTTTTGTTTTAAATGCTGAAATGTTAGTTTCATTGTTTTTAATTTAATTAGTTATTTTAAAATCAATTTTTCAAAAAGCGTCATTATGACGTTTGATTCGCAAATGTATATAAAAAAAGAATACAAACTCAAAAAAATAATTAAAAAAATATTCTAAATTAACTTTATAGTACTCTAAATTAACACTACATTGTTGTATTTACAAGGATTTAAAGCCTTGTAAAAAAATAAAAAAATTACAATTCTTAATTTTTAAGGTAAAAAAAAAAAAACATATTAACTAATAATGTATATTTGACGTTTATTAGTGCTTTATAAAATATTAATGTAAATTTACACCCTAAATTATATTATGGAAATTAAGAAGATCCCCAATTTATCGGTAGATTGTGTTGTTTTTGGTTACGATACAGACGCAAAATCGTTAAATGTATTATTGATAAAACGTTATTTAGAATCTAAAACCGAAAAGAAAGTACTTGTTGATGATTACGTATTAACAGGATATCATGTATTTGAAAGTGAAACATTAGATACTGCTGCTTCTAGAGTTTTAAAAGAACTAACAGGATTAACAAACCTCTATAAAAAACAATTTAAGGCTTTTGGAAACCCTAACAGGTTGATGGATGAAAAAGATTTGCTTTGGATTGAAAATGAAAAATTCAATTTAAGAACAATTACCATTGCTTACTATTTTTTATTAAAAACCGAAGACGTTTCCCTTACCGATAATAAATACCAAGCAAAATGGTTTTCTATTAATGATTTACCAGAATTAGGTTTCGATCATCAACAAATTATAGAAGAAGCTTATGAAGATTTAAAAATAAAATGTTTGCAAGAACCTATTATTTTTGAATTATTACCAGATAAGTTTACCATTAATGAAGTGCAAGACTTATACCAATCTATTTTGGCTATAGAAATTGATAATAGAAACTTTAGAAGAAAGTTAATTAATAAAAAATACATTGTTCCTTTAGATGAAAAACAAGTTGGAGTATCAAAAAAACCAGCTCAATTATACATGTTTAGTAAAGATATTTATGATAAAATGTTTCAGAAAAATTATTTAATCAATATTTAAGACACAAAAAAAGCTTTAATAGTAGTACTATTAAAGCTTTTTTTTATTTTATAAGAAGTGTTTTATTAATTCATTCCACCATCTACAGACAATGTTTGCCCAGTTATATAAGCACTCATATCAGAAGCTAAAAACACACAAGCATTCGCAATATCTATTGGTTGTCCTCCCCTTTTTAAAGGAATTCCGTCTCTCCAACTTTGTACAGTTGCTTCATCTAATTTTTCTGTCATTTCTGTTTCTATAAAACCAGGAGCAACAACGTTACTTCTAATATTTCTAGAACCTAACTCTAATGCAACCGATTTAGAAAACCCAACAATACCAGCTTTAGAAGCTGCATAATTAGTTTGACCAGCATTTCCTTTAATACCTACAACAGAACTCATATTAATAATAGACCCTTTACGTTGTTTCATCATCGGACGAATAACTGCTTTGGTTAAATTAAATACAGACTTTAAATTTACTTCTATTACTTTATCAAAATCGTCTTCAGAAATACGCATTAACAAATTATCTTTTGTAATACCTGCATTATTTACTAAAATATCAATAGCTCCAAATTCTTTTAAAACTTCTTTTGCTAATTCTTGAGCAGCATCAAAATCTGCTGCATTAGATTGATATCCTTTTGCAGAAACTCCAAAAGCTTTTAATTCTTCTTCTAAAGCGTTTGCAGCATCAACAGAAGAACTGTAAGTAAAAGCCACATTTGCACCTTGTTTGGCAAATTCAATAGCAATTCCACGACCAATTCCTCTTGTAGCACCAGTAATAATTGCTGATTTATTTTCTAATAATTTCATATAATTTAGTTGTTTTTACGGCCGTAAAGATACTAAAAATAAAAAAACTCGTAAACCAAAATTTGGTCTACGAGTTTTTATTTGCAATAAATTTAGATATTTATTTTTTCCGGCGTAACAACTATTGTTTTACTTCCTTTTTATCTACGTAGTTAAATAGATAATCGATATCTAATTCCTTTATTTTCCCTAGTTTTTGTAGAGATTCAACATTTAAATCTTTCTTATTACCAATCACCATAACATTATAAGATTCTCCTTTAATGTTTTTATTAAAGAATGCTTTTAAATCACCTATAGTCATCCCTTTTATAGCGTTGTACATTTCTTCTCTATTATCGTTATCAATACCTAATTTTTGTAATCTTTCAAAAGACCAGAAAATACTAGATTTAGTAATTCTTTGAGCTGCTAATTTTTTTAAGGTTGCTTCTTTTGCTGCATTAAATTGTTTTTCTGCTTCTGGCATATCATTCATCAATTCCATCATAGCATCTACAGCTTGCTCTAATTTATTAGCTTGTGTACCCACATAAGCCATTACATAATTGGCATCTCCTTTTTTAGATGCATTGCTATAAGCGGCAAAAGCAGAATATGCCAAAGATTTAGATTCTCTTATCTCTTGAAATACAATTGATGATAATCCACTACCAAAATATGTATTAAACAACGTTGATGCTGCCATGTTTTCTGGCTTAAAAGGAGCGCCTTTTGCTAAAAACATCAATTCGGTTTGTACCATATCATAATCTGTAAAAAATACATTTCCACCTGTTTCAGTTTCTTTATATTCTTTAGCTACCGGATATTCTTTTAATTCTCCATATATTTTATGATTTGTATTTAATGCGGCAACAGCTGCTTCTACATCTTTACCATAATAAAAAATACGCTGCTTGTAGTTTTTCATATCTTTTACAAGTGCCACTAATTCTTCTGGATCGATTGCTTTTAATTCGTCAATTTGCATGATGTCTCTTAATGAAGAATTTTCTCCGTATTTACCATAATTCATCAAACCATTCCAAAGAATATTTCCTTTTTGAGTTTTTCCATCCTGACGCCCTTTGTAAATTTTTTCTACATATTTATTATAAGCATCTTTATCCGCTTTAGCGTTATCCCAAAGATCTTCTAATAACTCTAACCCTTTTGGTAAATTTTCTTTCAATCCATTTAAGCCAACATATGTTTTATCATTTGAGGTGTTTACATAATAAGAAATCCCTAATTTGTAAAACTCTTTTTTAAGCGCTTCATTGGTATATTTATCTGTACCAATATATTCTAAATATCCAGCAGCTAAAGTTAATTTTTTGTCATTATCACTTCCCATATCAAAAATGATATTCATATCAAACAAATCATTTTTATCATTTAAAACATAAGAAACTTTAATTCCGTTTGCTGTTTTTGTTTCTTTAATTGCTGTTTTATAATCTACATATTTAGGTTGTAAAGGTTTCGACTCAACTTTATTAAAAGCTGTTAAATATACAGAGCTTTTATCTCTATTTAAATGAACTGGCGTAATACCTGGGTTTGCTACTTTTACAATATTTTTATCTTCTCCATTTCTTTTATAGGTTACTACGTAATTATCTTGATAAAATTTCTTAGCAAATACAGTTAATTGTTCTTTTGATATTTTCTTTAAATCATCTAAAAACTGAACTCTTTTAGACCAATCTTGTTGATAAATGAAAGCATTTACATAAGTATCTGCTAAAGTAGAATTGTTTTCATACTCTTTTGTCTGACTTAATTTTAAGTCATTAACAACTGCTTCAATCATCCAGTCTTCAAACTCACCTTTTTTTAATTTTTCTATTTGAGCTAATAATAAATCTTTAACTTCATCTAAAGTTTGACCTGTTTTTGGAGATCCTGTAAATGAGTGATAACCATAATCATTTAAAAAAGTAGGAGAACAACCTGCTCTTTGCACCAATTGTTTCTGATTTAAATTTAAATCGATAATACCTGCATTTCCATTAGACATAATCATATCGCACAGCGTTACCATTTTTTCTTCTTCGCTATTAATTCCTTCAGATCTAAATGCTATAGAAATAGATTCTGATGTTGGCCCGAAAACTTCATTTACAATTGGTGCTGTAATTTTAGTTTCTTTTGCTAAAGTTGGGTGCGTTAATTCTTTTCTCTCAAATTTACCAAAAGTGGCATTTATTTTTTTAATGGTTGGTTCAAATTCAAAATCTCCAACTAAAATTACAGCCATATTATTGGGCACATAATATTTATTAAAGTAGTTTTGAATATCTACCATAGATGGATTTTTTAAATGCTCTGCTTTACCAATTGTTGTTTGTTGTCCGTATGGATGATTCGGAAACAAACCATCTAACATTGCTGCATAACGTTTTCTAAAATCATTGTCTTGTCCGCGGTTAAACTCTTCAAAAACAGCTTCTAATTCTGTATGAAATAAACGCAACACTAAAGTACCAAAACGCTCAGCTTCTAAATCTACCCATTTATCTAATTCGTTGGCTGGTATTTTATTGGTATACACAGTTTGCTCAAACCAAGTATATGCATTGGTACCTGTAGCCCCTAAAGAGGCAGTCATTTTATCATATTCGTTAGCAATTGAATAGTTAGAGGCTTCTAAAGAAACTCTATCAATTTCTTTATAGAGCGCTAATTTTTTGTCAGCGTCTTTTTCTGCTCTGTGTTGCTCATACAAATTAGAAATTGTATCTAAAAATACTTTTTCTTTTTCCCAATCTGCAGTTCCTATTTTGTGTGTTCCTTTAAACACCATGTGCTCTAAATAGTGAGCCAAACCTGTAGATTCTTTAGGATCGTAATTAGAACCTGCTCTTACTGCAATGTAAGTTTGAATTTTAGGTTCATCAGAATTCTGACTTAAATAGACTTTTAATCCATTTTCTAAAGTGTACAAGCGTAAACCTGTCGGATCATTTTCTACCGTTTCGTAGGATAACCCGTTGGCATCCTTTTGTGATGCTACTCCGTAACTCTTTTTTGTTTCTGTTTTACAACTCGCGGCTGCAACTAACAAAAAGCTAATACATAACAATTTAATCTTTTTCATAATAATAATTTTGGTTGAAATAAAAAAACTCCGATGAATTTACGAATTCATCGGAGTTTATACTATTTTATCACAAAACTTTAACAGTTTCTTAATGAAAATTGATTTACTTTAATACTTTTGCAATCATTTCACCAATTTTAGCTGGAGAACTCACAACGTGAATTCCGTTTTCTGCTAAAATTTTCATTTTTGCTTGTGCTGTATCATCAGCGCCACCAACAATAGCACCTGCATGCCCCATTGTTCTTCCTGCTGGTGCAGTTTGACCTGCGATAAAACCAACAACTGGTTTTCTATTTCCATCAGCTTTAATCCATTGTGCAGCTTCTGCTTCTAAATTACCACCAATTTCACCAATCATAACAATTGCTTCTGTTTCTGGGTCATTCATTAACAACTCAACTGCTTCTTTAGTAGTCGTTCCAATAATTGGATCTCCACCAATACCAATTGCTGTTGTAATTCCGTAACCTTGTTTTACTACTTGGTCTGCTGCTTCATAAGTTAACGTACCAGATTTAGATACAATACCTACTCTACCTTTTTTGAAAATAAAACCTGGCATAATACCAACTTTAGCTTCATCTGGAGTAATTACACCTGGACAGTTAGGACCAACTAATCTACAATCTCTGTTGTCTATATATGCTTTTACTTTTACCATATCTGCAGTAGGAATTCCTTCCGTAATACAAATAATTACTTTAATACCTGCGTCTGCAGCTTCCATAATTGCATCTGCAGCAAAAGCTGGTGGTACAAAAATTATTGAAGTATCAGCTCCTACTTGTTCTACAGATTCTTTTACTGTATTAAAAACAGGTTTATCTAAATGTACTTGCCCTCCTTTACCTGGAGTTACACCTCCAACAACATTCGTTCCATAATCAATCATTTGACCAGCGTGAAAAGTACCTTCACTACCTGTAAAACCTTGAACAATAATCTTTGAATTTTTATTTACTAAAACACTCATTGGTTTGATATTTTATTTTGTTACGCAAAAATAGTTTATTGATTGTTTTTAAAAAAGGATTTTAAGAATTCTTTCTCTCTTTTAAAAAACGTTTTATTTCTGCCATTTCTTTTAATTTTTCTCTTGACTCTGAAACCGGTGTTCCAAAATAACTTTTTCCTCCTGCAACAGACTTTGTAACTCCTGTTTGCCCTAGAATTACAGCTCCTTTGCCTATTGTAATTCCGCTATTTGTACCTACTTGTCCCCAAATGGTTACTTCATCTTCAATAATTACACAACCAGCAATACCGGTTTGTGATGCTATTAAACATTTTTTTCCAATTTTAGTATCATGCCCAACATGAACCTGATTATCAATTTTGGTACCTTTTCCAATTGTTGTATCACCAGTAACACCTTTATCTATTGTGCAAGATGCTCCTAAATCTACATCGTCTTCTAAAACAACTCTTCCTCCAGAAATTAATTTATCAAATCCTTCTGGTCTGTTTTTATAATAAAATGCATCTGCACCTAAAACGGTATTTGCATGAATAGTTACGTTATTACCAATAACAGAATGATCATAAATAGTAACATTAGGATGAATTACACAATTTTGACCAATAGTTACATGGTTACCAACAAAAACATTTGGCTGAATAATTGTATTTGCACCAATAACCGCAGAATCCGAAATACTAACTTTAGAAGCTATAAAAGGATTAAAATACTTTGTTATTTTATTAAAATCACGAAATGGATCGTCTGAAATTAACAAAGCTTTTCCTTCTGGACACGCTACTTCTTTATTAATTAAAATAGTAGTTGCTGCAGAATTTAATGCTTTTTCATAATACTTTGGATGATCTACAAAAACGATATCTCCCTTGGTTACAACATGAATTTCATTAATTCCTGAAATTTCAAAATTTGCATCACCTATATAATTTACATTAATTAATGATGCAATTTCTTGTAGAGTTTGTGGTTTTTTGAATTTCATTATTTGCTATATGCTTTATGTAATAAGCTTTAAGCATAGTGCCTAAAGCGTATTGCTAACAAACTATTCTTTAATACGTTCTTGATAAGTACCTTTGGTTGTTTCTACTTTAATTTTATCTCCTTCATTTATAAATAAAGGCACATTAACTAGCGCTCCTGTTTCTACAGTTGCAGGTTTTGTTGCATTTGTAGCTGTATTACCTTTAACTCCAGGTTCTGCATGCGTAACTTCTAAAATTACACTTGCTGGTAAATCTACAGAAAGTGGCATATTATCTTCAGAATTGATGATAATAGTTACTATTTCTCCTTCTTTCATTAATCCAGGATTGTCTAAAGCAGCTTCTAACAAACGAATTTGAGTATAATCTGCTTCGTTCATAAAATGATAAAACTCTCCATCGTGATATAAAAACTGAAACTTATGTGTTTCTACTCTTACATCATCAATTTTTCTTCCTGCAGGAAACGTATTATCTACTACTTTACCATTGGTAACACTTTTTAATTTTGTTCTTACAAAAGCAGGCCCTTTACCTGGTTTTACGTGTAAAAATTCTATTATTTTGTATATATCGTTATTGTATCTAATACACAATCCATTTCTAATATCTGATGTTGTTGCCATTTCTATTTTTTAATTAGCTTTATAATATCCTTTCATAATTCCTCTGTGCGAATCTTTAATAAATTGAATGATCTCATCACGTTCTGGAGTTGCTTCCATTTCTGCTTCTATGATATCGATTGCTTGGGAATTATTATAATTTCTTTGAAAAAGTATTCTGTAAATATCTTGAATCTCTCTAATTTTTTCTGTTGAAAATCCTCTTCTACGCAATCCTACAGAGTTAATACCAACATAAGAAAGTGGCTCTCTTGCGGCTTTAACAAATGGAGGAACATCTTTTCTTACCAAAGAACCTCCGGTTACAAAAGCATGATTACCTACAGAAGCAAATTGATGCACTGCAACCATACCAGCCAACACAACGTTGTCTCCAATAGTTACATGACCTGCTAACGTAGTATTGTTAGAAAAAATACAATTATTGCCAACATAAGTATCATGTGCAATATGGCAATATGCCATAATTAAACAATTATCTCCAATTTTGGTTTTCATTCTATCTGAAGTACCTCTATTAATAGTAACACACTCTCTAATGGTAACATTATTACCTATTTCTACGGTAGTTTCCTCGTCATTAAATTTTAAATCTTGAGGAATTGCAGAAATTACTGCTCCTGGAAAAATTCTACAATTTTCACCAATTTTAGCACCCTCCATTATAGTTACGTTAGAACCTATCCAAGTACCAGAACCTATAGTAACATTATTATGAATGGTTGTAAATGGTTCTATTACTACGTTTCTTGCTATTTTTGCTTGCGGATGTACATACGCTAATGGTTGATTCATAGTTTATTTTTTTCTAGCAATTTGAGCCATTAATTCTGCTTCTGCAACTAGTTTTCCGTTTGCATAAGCATACGCTTGCATGTGACAGATACCTCTTCTGATTGGTGTAATTAACTCACATTTAAAAATGATAGTATCTCCTGGTAAAACTTTTTGTTTAAACTTTACTTTATCCATTTTCATAAAGTAAGTTAAATAGTTTTCTGGATCTGGAACGGTGTTTAAAACTAGAACTCCACCACACTGTGCCATAGCTTCTACTTGTAAAACTCCTGGCATTACTGGTGAACCTGGAAAGTGACCAACAAAAAAGTTTTCATTCATGGTTACATTCTTCATTCCAACTACATGTTTGTCAGAAAGCTCTAAAATTCTATCAATCAATAAAAACGGAGGTCTATGAGGAAGAATCTCCATAATTTGATGAATGTCTAATAATGGAGGTAAATTTAAATCATATGAAGGAACATTGTTTCTTTTTTCTAGCTTAATAATTTTTGCTAATTTTTTAGCAAATTGAGTATTAATTAAGTGTCCTGGTTTATTAGCAATTACTTTTCCTTTAATACGAATACCAACTAAAGCTAAATCTCCAATTACATCTAATAATTTATGTCTTGCGGCTTCATTAGCCCAATGTAAAGTTAGGTTGTCTAAAATACCATTTGGCTTAATTGTAATGTCTTCTTTATTAAATGCTTTTTTTAATTTCTCCATTGTTTCGCTAGACAATTCTTTGTCTACATAAACAATAGCGTTGTTTAAATCACCACCTTTAATAAGATCGTGTTCTAAAAGCATTTCAATTTCATGTAAAAAACTAAACGTTCTTGCGCCAGCAATTTCTTCTTTAAAATCAGAAATCTTTTCTAGATTTGCATTTTGAGTTCCTAAAATTTTAGTTCCAAAATCTACCATAGCTGTAACTTGGTATTCATCCGAAGGCATTAAAATAATTTCACTTCCTGTAACATCGTCTTTAAAAGATATAATTTCTTTTACAACATATTCTTCAATGTCTGCATCTTGTTCTTCTATTCCGGCTTTTTCTAAAGCTTCTACAAAGTATTTAGAAGAACCATCCATAATTGGTGGTTCAGAAGAGTCTAGTTCTATTAAAAGGTTGTCTATATCTAAACCTACTGCAGCAGCCAAAACATGCTCTGAAGTCTGAATTTGAACACCGTTTTTTTCTAGGTTTGTTCCTCTTTGTGTATTTACAACATATTCTGCCTTTGCCGCTATAATTGGTGATCCTTCTAAATCTACTCTACTAAAAGCAAAGCCATGATTTATAGGTGCAGGTTTAATTGTCATTTTTACGGTATTACCAGTGTGAATACCAACACCAGATAAACTTACTTCTCTTTGAATCGTTTTTTGTTTCTTACTCATTTATGATTGATTTTTGAGTCTTCAACTCTTTTTCTATATTGTTAATTTTCGAGGCCATTTTAGGTAAATTTCTAAAATAGACAGAACTTTTATTAAAATCTTGTATTTTAAATGCTGGTGATCCGTTTACAACCTCATTATCTTTTAAATTTTTTGAGATACCTGCTTGGGCTAAAATTTTCACATAATTACCTACAGTAATATGACCAACAAACCCTACTTGTCCACCAATCATACAATTTTCACCAATTTTGGTTGAACCCGCAATTCCTGTTTGAGCAGCAATTACAGTATTTTTTCCAATCTCTACATTATGAGCAACTTGTATTTGGTTATCTAATTTAACGCCTTTACGTATAATAGTAGATCCCATGGTAGCTCTATCTATAGTACAGGCAGATCCAATATCTACGTTATCTTCTATAATAACATTACCTATTTGTGGTATTGCTTTATATTCTCCGTTTTTATTTGGAGCAAAACCAAAGCCATCTGCTCCAATAATACTACCTGAATGTATTTTACAATTATTCCCTATTACGGTTTCAGAATATATTTTTACACCAGAAAAGATTACACAATTATTACCTATTAAAGCATTATCACCAATGTACGCATTTGGATAAATTTTTACATTTTCTCCAAGAACCACATTTTCTCCTATATATGAGAAGGCACCAATATATTCATTTTCACCAATTTTTGCTGAATCTGAAATAAAATGTGGTACTTCTCTACCTGTCTTATTATTTTTTATATCATTATAAAATGCTAATATTTGAGAAAAGGCTTCGTACGCATTTTCTACTTTTATCAGTGTTGCGTTAAATTCCTTTTCTGGCAGAAAAGTCTTATTAACAATAACAACTGAAGCATTTGTTTTGTATAAAAAAGAATTGTATTTTGGATTAGAAAGAAAGGTTAAAGAACCTTTTTCTCCTTCTTCTATTTTAGTTAATTTAGAAACTTCTACATTGGGGTTTCCAATGACATCACCTTCTAAAATCTCTGCTATTTTTTGTGCTGTAAATTTCATTAAAGGCAAAAATATAAAAATTATAACGATTTGGCTAATATCCTTATTACTTTGGATAACAAATAAAATATTTTACGACAGGATTTGTAAGCGCTAGCAGATTTAATTGATCTGATGCTTTTGCAATATCCATTAATTTTCCTTTTTTATTTAAGATATAAATAGGTTTATTTGTACTATAAGCTTGGTTACTTATTTGCTGTGAAAAAACAAAGTAATTACTTTCTTCTGATGTAATCTGAAACTTTTTAGTAACCTTATTTAATTTTTTATCTAAATAACTTTCTTTAAAAGCATCTTGCTGTATTTCTATGCGTAACAATTTTCTATCTACAATCATTTTAGATAATAAAGATAAAACTTTATCACTATGATTGGTCCATTCTTTTATAGCAGACATTACATCATAATCATCTAATTTAGAGAACATTTCTAGAGTTTCATCTGTAAAATTTTCTTGCGATATTTTGTTGTACAAGAAATAACCTAAAGAAGTACTTGCGAATAAAACCTCTCCTTTTTCTGCTAATTCTTTCGCTCTTTTTAAAACATTTACTAGCATGTTTTCTGCCACTAAACCTGTTTTATGTAAATACACTTGCCAATACATTAAACGTCTCGCAATTAAAAAGTTTTCTACAGAATAAATACCTTTTCCTTCTATAACTAACTCATCATCTTTTACATTCATCATGGCTATTAACCTGTCTGAAGAAATATTACCCTCTGTAACACCTGTATAAAAGCTGTCTCTTTTTAAATAATCTAATCGATCAATATCTAATTGACTAGAAATTAACTTGCAAAGAAATTTTCTATGATACCTACCTTCAAAAATTTCTATTGCCAAATCTAATTTTCCGTTAAACTCATCGTTTAACTTTCTCATAAATTTTAAAGAGATTTCTTCATGAGAAATACCATTTACGATACTATGTTCTAAAGCATGCGAAAATGATCCATGACCAATATCGTGTAATAAAATAGCGATATAAACAGCGTTTTCTTCCTCATTAGAAATTTCTATCTGTTTAAAACGTAAAACTCTTACTGCTTTCTGCATTAAATGCATGCAACCAATTGCGTGGTGAAAACGGGTGTGATTTGCACCTGGATACACTAAATTAGAAAAACCCATTTGAGCAATTCTTCTTAAACGCTGAAAATAAGGATGTTCTATTAAATCAAAAATTAAAGTATTTGGTATTTGTATAAATCCGTAAATAGGATCGTTTAATATCTTTAATTTATTATGTTTTTTTTTCTTCAAAAGGAGCTTTATTTATCAATCTATGGCAAAATACAAATTAATGCCACGAATTGACAAATTTATAGTTTTAGATTTTTTTAAAAGCCATTATCATTAGAAAAAAGAAGCTTTTTTTTAAATTAAGAAGATCAATTTTATTTGTTAAAAAAAAATGAGAATATATCAATTATATGAAAAAACAAAATTGGCAATATTTTATCACTTTTAAAACAAAAAAGGTATAACAATTGGTTACTTTTATCGTTAAATGTTAAAATTACAAACGAAATATGAGCAGTATCCAAATTTTATGGGTTGATGATGAGATAGAATTATTAAAACCTCACATTCTTTTTTTAGAACGTAAAAATTACAAAGTAACTACTTGTACAAACGGTGCAGATGCTATTGATTTAGTGGGAGAACAAAATTTTGATATCGTTTTTTTAGATGAAAATATGCCTGGTTTAACTGGCTTAGATACACTTGCAGAAATTAAACAAAAACAAGCAAATTTGCCTGTAGTAATGATTACTAAAAGTGAAGAAGAATATATAATGGAAGAAGCAATTGGTTCTAAAATTGCCGATTATTTGATAAAACCAGTAAACCCAAGTCAGATTTTATTAAGTTTAAAAAAGAACTTAGATCACTCACGTTTGGTATCCGAAAAAACAACGTCTAGTTATCAGCAAGAATTTAGAAAAATTTCTATGGATTTGGCCATGGTAAATTCTTATGAAGAATGGATTGAATTATACAAAAAATTGGTGCATTGGGAACTAGAATTAGAAAATATTAGTGACCCAGGAATGTTAGGAATTCTAGAAAGTCAGAAACAAGAAGCCAATAGTCAGTTTTTTAAATTTATCAAAAAAAATTATGAAGATTATTTAACAGCACATGACAAGCCTACCTTTTCTCATACCTTATTTAAAGATTATGTAGTACCACAATTAAACAAAGACCAAGGTGTTTTATGGGTGGTTATTGATAATTTACGTTACGATCAATACCGAATTTTAGAACCATTAATTAATAATCATTACAAAAAAGACGAAGAATATTCTTATTTTTCTATTCTACCAACGGCAACACAATACGCTAGAAATGCCATTTTTTCTGGCTTAATGCCTTCTGAAATGGAAAAACGTCATCCAAATTTTTGGAAAAACGATACTGATGAAGGTGGTATGAATCTGTATGAAAACGACTTTTTATCAGCACAAATAAAACGTTTAGGTTTAAATATTACACACGAATATTATAAGATTACCAACCTAAAAAACGGTAAAGATTTAGCCGATAATTACAACGGAACAAAACAAAACGACTTAACGGCAGTGGTGTATAATTTTGTTGATATGCTATCACACTCTAAAACAGAAATGGAAGTAATAAAAGAATTGGCAGGAGATGACAAAGCTTATAGAAGCCTTACATTGAGCTGGTTTAAAAACTCTCCTTTGTTTGAAGTTATACAAAAAGCACAACAATTAGGGCAGAAATTAATTATTACCACAGATCACGGAACCATTAATTGTAAACACCCAACAAAAGTAATTGGCGATAAAAACATTAGTGCAAACCTTCGTTACAAGACTGGTAAAAGCCTTACATACGAAGACAAAGATGTATATGCTGTAAGAAACCCGAAAGATATTTTTTTACCAACGATAGCAATGAATAGTTCTTTTGTTTTTGCAAAAGAAGACTTATTTTTTGCCTATCCAAACAACTTTAATCACTTTGTAAAATACTATAAAAACACGTATCAACACGGTGGCGTTTCTTTAGAGGAAATGATTATTCCATGTGCAGTTTATAGTCCTAAATAGAAATATATATTTATAACAAACCATTAAAATCTTATGATTTCTATAGCTTGTTTTTACAGTAAAACAAAAAGAGTTAACCTAAGTTAACTCTTTTTTTATTTTAATAACTTTAAAAACCGGTTCCTAAAGGCTCTGGACTTGCAGCTTGTGCTTTTTTTGGAGACAAAATTATATACGTTCCTATTGCAGTTAATACTGCATATTTGCTATAATTTCCTATTTTTTTTATGGCTTCTTTTCTTGATATATTTTCCATAATTCTTAATTATTCGATTATAATATTTTTTGTAACAACATTGGTACTAGAACTTAATTTTACACTATAAACACCTTGTTTGATTGACTTTGGTAATTTTATTTCTTGATCCTTATTCATTGTCATTTTAAAAACATTTTGCCCTAAAAGATTATACAACTCTAAATAAAACTTATTCTTTAATCCTTTTACAAAAAGTGTTTTGTTATTTGCATAAATTTGAATTGCATTTATAGTTGAATTTTCTAAACTTAAAGCAGCTTTTGAATAATTAACATGTAGATAAAATCTATTACTTAAAATAGCATCTTTCACGGAAATTTTATAAGTACTGCCCTCATCTGTAATATCTGTAAATGTTTCATATTTTCTATCTTCTAACACTAAAGTTGTATCTTCTGGTAGACTATTATGGAAAGAAGAAAATATTACTTCGGTATCTTTTGCTGATAAACCTAGTGGTATAATAACTTTTTCTTCATTATGAATAGGTAACGATTGAATTGTATAATTATTTGTATTACTTTTATCTACTAAGTGCGTATATAAATCGAAAGAGCTATCAAAATTCCCAATATCAAAACCAATATCAAAACCAGTAGTTGCATTATTAAAAAACTTAATATCTGTAGCAACTGTATTTACACCATTATTAGCCAACAATTTTATATAGCTGTTTTCTCTTTTACTAAAACCAGTATTACCTGTTGTTGGTTTTATACTACGTTTTGCTTCTTTAAACTCAATTTTATTGGCATCTGCTTTTACTTTTATAAAAAAACCTTGACCAGGTGTAAATGATCGATTTTGGAGATCTAACTCACTAACAATTACATATTTATTTTGAGTAGTATCCCAAACATACAAACCTTTAAAATTATCATCTAAAATAGCATAATTGTCATTTAAAAAACTAGTACTACTATTTTTATTTGCAGGATAATAAGTTGTAAAAGGATTACCAATAGCATTCCATTCTCCCGGTTTTAACATTTTATCTAAATTATTGGTAGTTAAAGTTCCTGTAAAACTTACAGCACCGTCTGTGTTTCTAGAAATTGCATAACTCTCTCCTGCAGTAAATGATAAGTTTTCATCTACATTTTCTGTGTAATATCCCCATTTTGTTCCTCCAGAATTTGAATCATCATAAAAACCAATAGCATATTTATTTGGAGTTACTGTAGTATTTTTACGAATATCATTAGTAACATCTATTGCAAATTCTTTAATTTTTTGACCAAAAACAGGCGGAGTCACTAAACTCCATTTGTTTGCTTTTAAGCCTCCACGAGTGTATTTAACTTCTCCTGTAGAAGTTCCTACGATAAATAATACTGAACTATCATCAGCATTAGAATCCATAACAATAGTACCGTTGTTAACCATATTACTTTTAGATTTTAAAGAAAAAGTAGGGCTAATAACAATGGTTCCGTCATTTTCTAAAGAGTTAATTTCAGAAATATCTGCACTAATTTGTAACGTTGTACCTGAAGGAATGACAACATTGTCTGTTGCTGTTGGTACTACTCCACTCGCCCAATTTGAAGGATCATTCCACATACCTTCTACATTTATAGGCAAATCTATAGCAGAACATTCATTACTAAAACTGGCTATATCGTCTTTAGTACTAGCCCAATAAGCAGAACTCCATGCTTCATCATCAACTTGTATACAGCTTAAATTTGGATTTTCTTTAACGTAAAAATCACTCATTGTTTTATTGCCTCCATTCTTTATATTTAGATATTTTAGATTATTTCTTTGAGCAGAAAAATTTATCAAATTTTCTAGCTGACCTAAATATAAATATTCAATTTCATTATCATAACAAGCAAAAGTTTGTAAAGCTGTATTATTAGTTACATTTATATTAGTTAATTGGTTATTACTAACATTTAACCAAGTTAATTTAGTATTTGTTGAAACATCTATAGTTGTAAGTTGATTTCCTTGAGTTTGAAGTATTTCTAAATTAATTGCCCCAGCCAAATTTAAACTGGTTAATTCTCCATTATCACAATATAATTTTTTTAAATTGACAAGATTGCTTACATCTAATTCTGTAACTTTTCCATCTATATTTATTTCTTCTAGGGCTAAATTTTTGCTTAAATCTATTCTTTCTAGTCGATAACTACCACATTGTAACTTTTTCAAAGATTTAAGTGCTTCTATACCTTTTAAATCTATAGGTCTTAAATCCTCTCCATTAGTTTGTATATCAGTAATTATTTCTGTTATATAGTAAGCATTTTTAGTAATAAATTTACCATCAACTACATCATCAATGTTATAGTATATTAATACTTTTTCAAAATCAGTATCTGGCACTGTTGTATAGTAATTAGAAACAGCATCGTTTTGAGAACAGTCTTCGCTAAAACCTGTTTGTGCATCTATAAAAATCCAGTTATCTAAACTATATTGTTGGTTATCTACTTGAATACAGGTTAAGTTTGGGTTGTTTGATAATTTTAAATTTACATTTGATATGTTTATATTATTACCATTTTTAATATTTACATTTGTTAATTTATTATCTGAGGCAAATAATCTAATTAAATTTTGATGCTTAGATATATCTAATTCTTGTATTTGATTATTATTTACTCTTAAATCTTTAATATTTAAATTTTTAGATACATCAATAATATCTATAGAATTGTTATTTAGATAAAATGACTCTAATTTTGTGTTGTTAGTTGTATTGATGTTATTTAAACCACAATTTGATACGTCAAGTGTTTTTAACTCTGTATTGTTTGTGATATTTAATTGAGATATTGGATTATCACTAATCGATAATGTTTCAAGCTTATAGGTTTTAGATACATCGATTGCAGTTAGTAAATTATTATTACATGTAAGCTTTTCTAGATTACTATCTTCTTGTAATAATATTGAAGATAATTGATTGTTAGCGCAATTAAACTCTTTTAGATTAGCCCATCCACTTACTTTAAAACAACCTGTTAGAAGATTATTTGAAACATCTAATTTTTCAATTATATAACTATTAAAATACAAAGACATTTGTACTTGACATTCATAATCCATTATATTATTAGATAAATTTAAATTTTTTAAAGAAGTAAAAGCTTTTAAACCTGCTATATGTTTTATGTTTCTATTAGATAAATCTAAATCAGTGATATTAACAATTTCTTCTGTTGGCACAAAACCATCTAACTCACCAATACTGTCATGACCTAAATCTATTAGAGCTTGTTCTAAATTATTATCATTAATTTTAGTGTTTCCTCCATCACTACAAAATTCACTAAAACCACTATTTGTAGTCCTAGCAGACCAATTTGTGCTACTCCATTCTGCATCATCTACTTTAATACAAGATACTTGTGACCAATAAGAACTAAAAAAAGTAAAGTTTTTATTATTACCATTTTTAACATTTAAATTTTGTAGTGGATTATAAGCACAACTTAATGAAATCATTTTTGTGTTTTTACTTACATCTAAATTAGTAATATTATTTGCAGAACAATTTAGCGTAGTAAGTTCTAAATTGTTACTAACATCTAGTTCTGTTAATTTATTACCTCCGGTATAAAGACTCGCATCATTAATGTCAATTTTCTGTATATTAACATTGCCGCTTATATCTAAACTAAGTAATTCATTATTACTTGCATCTAAATCAAGTAATTGAATATTGCTAGTAATTATTAGTTCTTCAATTGCAGCATGTTTACAATTTAAATTTGTTAATTTTAAATTACTAGTCAAATCTAATGTTACAATTTGGTTATAAGCACAATTTAGAATTTCAAGATTTTCAAAACCAGAAATACCTGTGATATCAACAATTCCTTTAGATTGAATATTTAGTTCCGTTAAATTTTCAATATTACTGGTTAATACATAATCATCTAATATATCATCAATACCAGCATCAATTAAAGCTTGTTCAAAATTGTCGTCAGGAATGTAAGTAGTGTTTTGAGCAAATAAAGTTATGCTCAAAAACAAACATATAGTACATAGTAATCTTATTTTCATAGCAATTTTATTTAAAATTAATTTCAACAAAAATAAAAATACATTCAAAATAAAAAATACTTACAAGTAGGTATATTTTAACCTCTCATTGAATTTATAATTGATATGTTTCTTATTTTTGTACTATGAACAAAAACTATTCTTTAGAAAACTTATCTGAAGTTGCTGCAGAACTTATTGCATCCGTAGAAAATAAAACCTTATTATTTTACGGACAAATGGGCGTTGGTAAAACAACATTGATTAAAGAAATTTGTAAGCAACTTAATGTTTTAGACACCATTTCTTCCCCAACTTTTTCGCTAGTAAATGAATATCAAACCTCAAAAAACGAAAGTGTTTTTCATTTTGATTTTTACAGAATTGAAGACGAAGAAGAAGCATTAGACATGGGAATTGAAGAATATTTTGATAATAATGACTGGTGTTTGATAGAATGGCCAGAAAATATAGAAAATTTACTACCTTTAGATGCTATTCAAATTCATTTATCTATTTTAAATGACCACCAAAGAAACATTCAACTAAAATAACCAAACTATGAGTTCATTTTCTCCTTTCAGTAAAGAAGAATTGCTTCCACAAGAAGAAATGTTAGAAATTAAAAGACAAAAAGGAGAACTTTTTATAGGCCTACCTAAAGAAACTTATTTAGGCGAAAAGCGTGTTTGCTTAACACCAGATGCTGTTTCTGCTTTATGCGCTCATGGGCATAGAATAGTTGTAGAAACAGGTGCTGGAGACAATGCAAATTATGCCGATAGAGAATACTCTGAAGCAGGTGCAAAAATTTCTTACGATGTAGAAGAAGCTTTTAAATGTAATATTGTTTTAAAAGTAGCGCCACCAACAGAAAGAGAAATAGAATATATAAATCCTCAAACGATTCTAATTTCTTCTTTACAATTAAAAACTCAGAACAAAAATTATTTTGAATGTCTCGCAAAAAAACGAATTACAGCAGTGGCTTTCGATTATATAAAAGATGACCACAACACCTATCCTATTGTAAAATCTTTAAGTGAAATTGCAGGTACAGCCTCTGTATTAATTGCCGCAGAATTAATGAGCGGAATTAATAAAGGTAATGGCCTATTATTAGGCAACATAGGTGGTGTTCCGCCTTCTAGTGTTGTTATTTTCGGTGCAGGAACGGTTGGAGAATATGCTGCAAAAACAGCAATTGGATTAGGAGCAAGAGTAAAAGTTTTTGACAATTCTATTAGTAAATTACGTAAATTACAAGATTGCCTTAATTCACCAATTTACACATCTACCTTACAACCAAAGTCTGTTGCAAAAGCATTAATGCGTGCCGATGTTGCTATTGGAGCCATTAGAGGTAAAAATAGATCGCCCATTTGTGCTACCGAAGAAATGGTAGAAACGATGAAAGAAGGTGCTGTAATTATTGATGTAAGTATAGATAGAGGTGGTTGTTTTGAAACCTCTAATGTAACTACACATAAAACACCTACATTTATAAAACACGGAGTTGTACATTATTGCGTACCTAATATTCCTGCCCGTTATGCAAGAACAGCTTCTTTGTCTATTAGTAATATTTTTACGCCTTATTTATTAAATATTGCAGAAGAAGGTGGTTTTGAAAACGCTGCCCGTTTTGATAAAAGTTTACGAAACGGAATGTATTTTTATCACGGAATTCTAACAAACAGAACTGTTGCAGATTGGTTCGATTTACCTTTTAGAGATATTAACTTATTAATTCTTTAAGTTCTTTTTTTGATATCTTGTTTTTATTCATTAATTTTAGATAATTATCAACATAAAAAAATAGCAGAAATGACACCCCCCTTAAATAGATTTTTTGACACTTTTGTTTTTATTATTACACTAATAATTTCAAGTTCATTATTTTCTCAAACCGTAAGTGTAGATGATACTTCTTATACAGAAGAACAGCTTGTAAACCAACTTGTTGAGAGTACTTGTATCTCAAAATCTAATTTTAATATCTCTTCTAACCAATCTGTTGCTTCTTTTAATAATAATGGAGGTAGTTTTCCAATATCGAAAGGTATTATTATTAGAACAGGAACAGCAAAAAACTCCGAGGGTTCCTTTACAAATACAAACCTAAGTACAGAAAACTCTACTAATGGTGATACAGATTTACAACAAATAAATGAACAAGAAGGAGATATTTCTAATATTACCGACGTAGGTTTTTTAGAATTTAATTTTACTCCAATAGGAAAAAAAATTAGCTTTAATTACATATTTGCCTCTAATGAATATGGAGAGTTTCAGTGTAAAAGTAGAGATTTATTTGCAATCATATTAACAAATATAGATACAGGAGACGCTATTAATATTGCAACAATACCAGAATCCGATACAAATATATCTGTTGAAAACATTAGAGATAATCAACATAACGGTATCTGCGATTCAAGTAATATAGAATTATTTGGATCTTATTATGGTAATAATAGTAACAACTCAACTATTAATATGAGAGGTTTTACTGAAGTTATAAATGCCTCTGCAACCGTAATTCCCAATAATGAATATCAAATAAAGTTTGTTATTGGAGACTATAGTAATTCAGATTATGATTCTGCTGTTTTTATTGCACCAGGAATTTTTACCAATACTTTAGATTTAGGTTCTAATAAAGAAATTTGTGATGGAGAAGAAGTTGTTTTAGATTCTGGATTTTCTAAAACAGACAATTATAAATTTGAATGGACAAAAAACGGGATTCCTTTAACAGAAATCGGAACAGAAATAACAGTTAACACTCCAGATACCTACGGGTTAACAATTACGTCTTTAACCGATGTTAGTTGTCAATTAAAAGATGAAATTAAAATAACAACTATTAAAGCTACAAAACCAGATGATGTATCAATTTGTACAGATAATACAATCATTAATATTCCAAATAGAATAGATTCTATAATACTAAACGGATTAACGGCTGCAAATTACAATATCAACTATTATACAACAGAAGATAATGCAAATAACAATTTAGATCCTATTACAGCCCCTGCAAATTATACAATACCAAGTAATTCATTTACGCTTTGGGCAAGATTATCTAATAAAGATAAAACCTGTTTTGATGTGGTTAGTTTCAATATAAAAATTAGCGCAATACCTTTAGTTGATAACTTACCAGATGTGCAAGTTTGTGATGAGTACACATTACCAACACTAACAAACGGAGAATATTATACAGCTCCATCCGGAGGTGGTACAAAATTATCTGCAGGTGAAAAAATAACAAATAACTCAACGATATATATTTACAATGAAGACGCCGTAAGCAGTTGTTCTAATGAAACATCTTTTAAGGTTTCATTAGCAAGAAATTTTGAAATAGCGCTAGAACACTGTGGCTCATATACAATACCAAATACTTCTTTAGGAAAATTTTATAAAAAACAAAATGGTGTAGACGAAATTCCAGTTGGTACCATCTTAACAGAAGATACTACTGTACATTTTTATTCCGAATTAAATAGCACCGTTTGTCAGGATACTCCATTCAATCTAATTATTCATCCACTACCCTTAGTAGATACGATAGATGATATAATTACTTGCGGGTCTGTAACCTTAGCCCCTTTAACGAATGGAAACTATTATACAGGTTCAAATGGTTCGGGAACTCTTTTAAATGCTGGAGATATCATTAACGAAACCAAAGATATCTATATTTACAATATCGATACAGACTCCGATTGCTCTAACGAAAGTATTTTTAAAATAACCATTATAAACCCTAGTAATTATACAGATATTACAGCTTGTGGCAACTATAGAATACCAACTTTAGCTAACGGAAAATATTATACAGATAGTACTCGTGATACTGAAATAAGACCAGGAACAAATATTACAGCTACACAAAATGTATATTATTATGCCGATGAAATAACAACAAGCACAAATTGTACTGGATATAATGTTACAATTACAATTAACCCGCTTCCAGAAGTAGATACAATAAACGATATTATAAAATGTGTAGACGATTTACCTACGTTACCAGCTTTAGTTAATGGTAACTACTTTACAGGACCAAAAGGTTCTGGTACTCCTTTATTTGAAGGTGATGAAATAAATAGAACACAAACAATTTATATATTTAATAAAAATCCAAGTACTGGTTGTGATGATGAAACAAGTTTTAGAGTTACAATTAAACCCATACCAACCATCCCCGATTTTTTTGATGTTTCTGTATGCGAACCATACATTTTACCAACATTAAGTTTTGGTGGTAAGTTTTTTACAGAAGCTAACGGTGCAGGTACTCAATTAAATCCAGGAGAAGCTATAGAAGAAACACAAGTTGTTTATATCTATAATCAAGACCCAGACATTGCTACTTGTGCTAATGAGAAATCCTTTACAGTAAATATTTTAGATGTTAAAGTAGATGTTTTTGATGACGTAAAAGCCTGTGTTTTTTATGAGCTCCCTGCATTAACAAAACCAGGTAATTATTATCAAAACAGCAATAAAACAGGTCTCTTAAATGCAGGAGATGTCATTGACACAACGCAAACTATTTATATTATAGGAGATGATACAAGATTTTTTCCTTGTCAAAATAATAGTAGTTTTACAGTTACTGTATTTGCAAAACCAAATTTAGGAGTATTAGACGATATAGATCTATGTGGCTCTGTAACGCTACCAACAATATCAATACCTAATATAATAGTAGAATATTATAGAGGTCCAAATAAAACAGATTTAATAGATCTTTCAGAATACACAATTACAAACGTAACAAGTGTAACTGAAACACAAGAAATCTATGTACATGCCTATCAAGAAGAACACCCAGATTGTTTTATTGATGATGTTTTTTCTATTACGATATATCCTTTATTAGATTTAAATGTTCTTGGTGGTGCTATTTGTGTAGACAATGAAACGAACCAAACAAACAATCCATTTTTAATAGAAACAGGTTTAGACCCAACTAGTTATGATATAAGATGGTTTTTAGAAGGAAACTTACTAAACCCAGATTCTTCTATGTCTGATTGGAACGCTTTAAAAGCAGGAACATACACTATAGAAGCTACTAAAATTAACCCAATAGGTAATGCAGATTGTAACTATAAACCAACAGAAGTAATTATACAAAGCTCTACGCCAGAATTTGAAATTAAATTTTTAACGGATAATTTTTCTGATTTTTATGCTGTAGAGATCAAGACTATTAATGAAGGTTTAGGTAATTATCAATATGCTTTAGATGATGGTGTTTTTCAAGAGTCTAATTTCTTCGGAAACATTAAACCAGGTACATATACCATTACAATTAAAGACCTTACAGGTATTTGTAATAACTTAACATTAGAACTTGTAGCATTAGATTATCCTAAATTTTTTACTCCTAACAACGATAATAAAAATGATCGATGGAACATCTCTGATTTAAAAAACGATCTAAAATCTACTATAACTATTTATGATAGATATGGTAAACTTATAAATATTATTAAACCAAGTGAATTAGGATGGGATGGTTTTAATTTTAATGGAAATAAAATGCCAAATACAGATTATTGGTTTGTATTAAAGTATACTAAAGAAGGAAAAGAAGCTATTTTTAGATCGCACTTTTCTTTACTAAGATAAATTACTTATAACTGATTAAAAAACTTAAATTTGCATCTCAAAATTGTACAATGCTCATTAAACGAATAGGTTATTATTTAGTAGGTTTATCATTAGGTTCTGTTGCTGTTTATTTTTTCTGGCAAAAGAAACAAGCAACATTCGATTACGGAATGGATGCTAGAACTCTAAAAAGCATTAGAATTAAACAGCGTATATTTTCTGATGACGCTAAAAATGCGATGCACAAATTTAATATTGATACGTTAAAAATAAACACCATTTTATATACCGGTGATGTTGATTTTGGCAAAAGCAAACCCAGACAAGAACCTTGTGCCGAATATTATATTACAGGCACAAAAGAATTAGAAAAAGTAAGCTTATTAGTAAAACGTTGCGAAACTTCTGCTACTATAGAAAAAGTAATAGTAGAATAATAATTTAGAAATATTTTGTTGTCATTCCTGCGAAAGCAGGAATCTATTTTTAGTAATTTTAATAATGAAGAGTTATAATTAAAATTCTAAAAACATTATTTTTTATTTAGATTTTCTTGATAATATTTTTCAATTTTATCTACATTTTTAATTGTTTTCTTTACCCAATTAAAATACAAAACGTCTTTTTCTTCTTTTGATAATTGCCAATCAACGTTAGAATTTCTTAATTTTGTGGTTACATCTTGTAAAATAATGGCTGCCGCTACAGAAATATTTAAGCTTTCTGTAAAACCAACCATTGGTATTTTTAAAAAACCATCAGCTTGTTCCTTTACATAATCAGAAACGCCCTCTGCTTCTACTCCAAATACAAATGCCGATTTTTTAGTGATATCAAAATCTTGTAATAAACAAGAATCATTATGAGGCGTTGTTGCAATAATTTGATATCCTTGTTCTCGTAAATTATCTAAACATACTTTGGTATTATCTCCGTCTTTTTTATAACGTGTAGAAGTTATCCATTTTTGAGAACCTTTTGCAACGTGTCTAGAAACCTTATTTGTATATTTATTTTCTATAGCGTGCACATCTTGTACACCAAAAATATCTGCAGTTCTAACCACTGCACTTGCATTATGAGGTTGAAAAATATCTTCTAAAACCACTGTAAAATGTCGAGTTCTATCTTCTAAAACCTTTTTAAAAAGATCTTTTCTTTTATCTGTTAAATAGGTTTCAAAGTAATTTAATAGTTTTTCATCAATCATAATTACAAACTTAGAATTATTATTTTTATCTTCATTAAAGATTTTATAAAAATACAAAAACCGATACTCTCATGAAAAGATTAGTTGTTTTAACTGGAGCAGGAATTTCTGCAGAAAGCGGCATACAAACCTTTAGAGATGCAGATGGTTTGTGGGAAGGTCATAATGTTATGGAGGTTGCTTCTCCAGATGGTTTTGCTGCAAATCCTGAATTAGTTTTAAACTTTTACAATGAACGCAGAAAGCAATTGTTAGACGTTAATCCCAACAAAGGCCATGTTAATTTAATGGAATTAGAAAAGGATTTTAATGTAGAAATTATCACACAAAATGTGGATGATTTACATGAACGTGCTGGCAGTAAAAATGTAACTCATTTACATGGCGAACTTTTAAAAGTAAGAAGTTCTGCTGATGAAACAATTATTTTAGATTGGAAAAAAGATTTAGTTTTGGGAGACTTATGTCCTAAAAAAAGCCAATTAAGACCTCATATTGTTTGGTTTGGAGAAATGGTACCCATGTTAGATAAAGCCATAGAAATAACTAAAAAAGCAGATATCTTGGTTATTATTGGTACTTCTATGCAAGTCTATCCTGCAGCAGGTTTAGTAGATTATGTAAAACCCAATACACCTATTTATTTTATAGACACAAAACCTGCAATTTCTGAAAGTAGTTTTAAAAATTTAACCATCATTAAAGAAATTGCAAGTATTGGAACAGAAAAATTGATTGATTTATTGATTTACTGAAAGCTTGTCATTTCGAAATGAACTTTTTAGATATTGAGAAATCTTATACTCATTTCATATTTCTCTTACTTCCTAATTAGAATTGCAATAGCACCTCTTAATTTAAAGTAATTGGCAAACAAGTCTAGCCCTGATTGCAGCAATTGTTTGAGCTCTTTTTTATGCTTTTTCAGCATAAAAAAAGCGAGTGCGGAAAGCAGGAAATAGCTTCTAAAAAAACTATTTAATCATATTTTTTAAATAAAAACGCTCTACTTTTTCTCTTGCCCAAGGTGTTGTTCTTAAAAATTTTAAACTAGATTTATAGGTAGGATTGTTTTTAAATGCATTAATATTTAAAATATCTCCTAATTCTTCCCAACCATATTCTTTGAACAATTGCTCTAACATAGTGGCTAACTTTATTCCGTGTAACGGATTATTTGGTTGTTCGGTGCTCATTATTTATCTAAATTTGGTAATACAAAATCGTCTAGAACAGACTTTTTTGCCATCATTTTTTCTATTTCTTTTACGGTTCTAGGTGCTTCTACAGAAAGGTTTACAGGTCCGTTTTGGGTTATTAAAATATCATCTTCTATCCGAATACCAATTCCCCAATATTTTTTATCACAATTACTACCTTCTGGTATATAAATTCCAGGTTCCATGGTGGCAATCATATTTTCTTCAAAGTTATTATAATTTCCCGGATCGTGCACGTCTAAACCAATATGATGTATGGTTCCGTGTGGTAAATAATTGTGTTTCTCATCAACAGATTTTATAATTCCTAATTGAAACAACCCTTCGTTTACTACTTTTACTGCAGCTCTATTTGGTGCGCTCATGCTACCGCCAATAACATACAAGGCAATACCAGCTTCTTGTGCTTTATAAACGATGTTGTAGATTTCTTCTTGCTCTTTTGTAAATTTTCCGTTGGCAGGAATGGTACGTGTAACATCGGCTGTAAAGCCTCTGTACTCTGCACCTAAATCCATCAAAACTAAATCGTTGCCAATTATTGTTTTATTATTTTCTATATAATGTAAAATACAACCATTGTTTCCGGCACCTACAATAGACGGATATCCTTCGTATTCTGCACCGTATTTTTTATACACAAACTCATGAATTCCTTGTAATTCGGTTTCAGACATGTGTGGTTTCATTGCCTTCATTACTTCTATTTGACCAATAGCAGAAATTCTTATTGCTTTGGTTAATAGTTTTATTTCTTCTTCCGTCTTCACTTCTCTTAACGTAGCTAAATTACTTGATAAGAAAGAAAAATCGAAATTATTTTCTTTTTTTGCTTTTAAACTCAGGCTTATTTTTTGCTGATAATCTTTTAACTCAGTATCATTTTTTGCACTTGCAAAATCCATAATTAACTTGTCTTTTTGCAGTTCTGGATACCGTGTAAGCTCTTGATTGATTTTCTTTGAAAGCTCAATCCTATTTTTTTCAGGAACATTTGCAATTGCCTGATGTACTTTTTCTACATATTCTGATGAAAACTGTATGTTATTAAATCCTGAAACTTCTTTAAAACTAGCTACTAAATCATAAATTTCTGCTTTATTTCTGGTTGAATTTCTATAATCGTCGTTAAATTTCTCGATAAAAACACGATTAAATTTCTTAAAATCGATTTGTGTTTTTATAAAATCTTCTCCAGTCATTACATCATTAAAACCCAATTCTTTTGCTGCACCTACTGCTCCCAAACGTGTTCCGTACCACATTTCTGCTTGCGCATCTTTTTTCTGAACGTATAATATTTCATTATAAGAAGCTCCTTTTGCATTTGTTTGGTTTTCCGAAAACAACACTAAAACCGCATTGGGTTCTTTATAACCGGTTAAATAATAAAAGTTAGGATCTTGATGAAACACATAATCTACATCATTTGCTCTATTTCTAACAGAGTTTGCAAACACAACAGCTACAGAGTTTTGTGGCATTTTAGATCGCAAAACCTCGCGCCTATCTTTATGAAATTCTTTGGATAGAAAATCTGTGGGCGCTTGTGCTAAAGTGTTTAAGCTAAGTAATAAAAAAGCGATGCATAAAAATTTAAAAACTTTCATAAAAGTGATTTTATTTTTGAGAAAATCAAATGTAACATTTATTCTTTTCTAGCTAAAAATATTAACAAACTATTAGTGATAGATAATTCCATTTTTTTCAATATTTTAGCTGAAATTTAAAGAAATTTATTCATGAAAAATATTGCATTAAATAATATTCACGTTGCTTTAGGTGCTAAAATGGTTCCTTTTGCTGGTTACAATATGCCTGTACAATATGAAGGAGTTACGGCAGAACATTTAACAGTAAGAGAATCTGTTGGCGTTTTTGATGTTAGCCACATGGGAGAGTTTTTGGTGGAAGGTGAAAATGCATTGGCTTTAATACAAAAAGTAACCTCTAATGACGCCTCTAAACTTGCCATTGGAGATGCTCAATACAGTTGTTTCCCTAATGAAGAAAACGGAATTGTAGATGATTTAATTTGTTATAAAATTAAAGAAAACACGTATTTATTAGTTGTAAATGCTTCTAATATTGAAAAAGATTGGAATTGGATTTCTAAATATAATGAGGATTTTAATGCCGATTTAAAAAACCTATCTGAAGGTTATTCTTTACTTGCAATTCAAGGTCCAAAGGCTGTAGAAGCAATGCAATCTTTAACTTCGGTAGATTTAGCAGGTATTCCTTTTTATAAATTTAAAATTGGTGACTTTGCTGGTATCGAAAATGTAATTATTTCTGCAACAGGTTATACCGGTTCTGGCGGATTTGAAATTTACTGTAAAAACGAAGAGGCGGAACAAATTTGGACTAAAGTTTTTGAAGCTGGTGCAGATTACGGAATTAAGCCAATTGGTTTAGCCGCAAGAGATACCTTACGTTTAGAAATGGGATATTGTTTATACGGTAACGATATTGACGATACCACATCGCCAATAGAAGCTGGTTTAAGCTGGATTACTAAATTTACCAAAGATTTTGTTAATGCAGAAGCTTTAGCTAAAGAAAAAGAACACAAACCAGAAAGAAGATTGGTTGCTTTTGAACTAGATGAAAGAGGGATACCAAGACATGGTTATGATATTGTAGACGGAAACGGAAACGTAATTGGTGTAGTAACTTCTGGTACCATGAGTCCTTGTTTAAACAAAGGTATTGGAATGGGGTATGTACCTAGAATCTTGTCTAAAGCAGGATCACAAATTCATATTCAGGTTCGTAAGAAAGCGATTCCGGCAACAATTGTAAAACTTCCCTTTTACAAAGGATAAAATAAAAACATAGAGGTCAGTATTTAAATTCATATCTTTAAAAACAACAAATACAGTAATATTATGAATATATTTAAAGGACAAAACCTTCTAGAGTTTGCTGATCGGTTTAAAACGGATGAAGATTGCAAGAAATACTTGGCAGATATTAAGTGGAAAGATGGATTTCAATGTGTTAAATGTGGTCATAAAAAGGCTCAAATAAGAAAAGATTTTTCACGGACATGTAATATTTGCTCTCATCAAGAATCATCTACATCAAACACACTTTTTCATAAAGTAAAGTTTGGTGTTAGAAAAGCTTTCTTTATTGTTTTTGAAATGAGTACGAGTACTAAAAGCCTTTCTGCTAGTTATGTTGCAGTTCGTTTTAGTGTAACAGAAAAGACTGCCCGTTTATTTATGCTCAAAATTAGAGAAGCTATGGAAAGTAGTGGAAATAGTCCTATGACCGGTATTGTTCATGTGGATGAATTTGTTTTGGGTGGACGAGAAAAAGATAAAGTAGGAAGAAGTTATAATGCTAAGAAAAAGAAAGCTATAACTGCTGTTGAACTAACTCAAGATGGAAAAGTTAAAAGAATGTATGCCATGAGAATCGAAGATTTTTCAGCTAGTTCTTTGCAATATATTTTTGTGAATCATATCAGTCGAGAAGCTAAAGTGATAACCGACAAATGGAGAGGTTACAGACCTATTGCGAAAGCTTATAATATTACTCAAATAGAAAGTAATGGAGGTATGAATTTTAAAGCACTTCATACAATGATTCATCAGGTGAAATCTTGGATAAGAACAACGTATTCTTGGGTAAGTGACTTTAATCTAAATAGATATTTTAATGAATTTTGTTTTAGAATTAATCGATCACAAAGTAAAGCAACAATATTCAATAACTTAATAACTAAAATGGTTGAAAAGGAGAAAGTAGAACATCACAAAATTATATGTAACTAACTACTGACCTCTATAAAAACATTTTAGAAGTTCTCTAAAAAAATATTAGTATGTCCGTTCGAGCACAGGCGAGAACTTTATAAGTTATTATGACTATACCTTTCTACTTCGCTCAAGCGGAAAAATAGTTGTCTGTTTTAAGACAACTATTTTTTTATTAAATCACCTATTGAAATTTTATCAAAAAAAACATGAATTGTTTATTAACTGGAGGAACCGGAATTGTTGGGAGTCATATTATTTTTGAATGGTTACATAAAGCCATTGTAGACAAAACGGTACAACATCTTTTTGTTGTTATTAGAGCCAATGAAAAAACAGCAGAACAACGTTTATTAGCTGTTTTACAAGACGCGTCTCGTCCGGAGTTTTTAAATGATTTTACTATTGAAGCTTGTTTAGAAAAGATTACTATAATTAAGAATGATTTAGCTACAATTAGCAAAGAGGTTTTAGAAAAATATCATTTTGATACTGTAATTCATTGCGCAGGTTCTACCAATTTATCTAGTACAAGCGATTCCAAAAAAACAGTTCATTCTCAAAATTATTTGGTAACCAAGCAACTTTTAGAGCAGTTACCTAAACGTGTAACTCGCTTTTTATACATTAGTACTGCGTATTCTTTTGGCATACAAAATGAAAAAGTAAACGATACAATCGGAAACTATACGGTTACCGATTTTAGAAATCCGTATGAGCAATCTAAATATGAAAGTGAACGTTTTGTAAAAGAAACCTGTGCTTCTAAAAACATTGCTTCTCAGATTTTAAGACCCAGTATTATTTGTGGTCGTTTAATTAACAAACCTTTTTTTGAAACGCCAAAATTTGATGTTTTTTATTCTTGGGCTATCTTTTTAGCAAAATATGCAACCAAATCTAAAAATGCTTTTAGAATATGGATTGATAAAGAAAGTGGCTTAAATATTGTGCCTGTAGATTTTGTTTCTAAAGCCATTTTATACGCTTTTTTAAATCCGCAGATTAAAGAATTGAATATTGTAAACCCTACACAGATTTTACATAAAGATTATGTAGGCGATGTTTTAAAATCTTTTGATGTAAATTCTTACCAATACGTTAACAAAAAACCAGAAAACCTAAACACTTTTGAGAAACTGTATTACAAAACCATAGGTGATATTTTCGAAAATTATATCTCTATTCCTGATTTACAGTTTAATTCTGATCAGATTTTAAAACTTATTCACCAATTAAAGTTAGAAGATACTTTAGGTGTTCATGCAAACTTTATGAACCTAATTAATTTTTCTGTAGAAAAAAAGTTTAGAAAAAGTTACTAACTATTAAATACATTTTAAAACATTGGATTCATTAACGCAAATAGTTTTAGGTGCTGCAGTTGGAGAAGCTGTTTTAGGAAGAAAAATTGGTAATAAAGCCATGTTATATGGTGCAATTGCAGGTACTATTCCTGATTTAGATGTGCTTTCTGCTTTCTTTACAGATAAAGTTACTGCTTTAGAAATGCATAGAGGTTTTACGCATTCTATCTTTTTTTCTGTACTCTTCGCGCCTATTTTTGCATTTATAGTTACTAGGTTCGAAAAATATAAAAACGTTAAAGATTGGTCTTGGCTTTTCTTTTGGGCATTTATAACACACCCTATTTTAGATGCACAAACCACTTGGGGAACACAACTTTTTTGGCCTTTAGATATTCGGCTAGCTTTTAAAAATGTATTTGTAGTAGACCCTTTATATACCTTACCATTTATTGTGTTTTTAGTTTTGGTAATGCGTCAGAAAAAAGAGTCTAAAAAAAGACGTTTTTACAATAATTTAGGGCTTATTATTAGCAGTTCTTATTTAGTACTTACATTGGTTTTAAAAGGTATTGCTTACCAAACATTTACCAAAGAATTAGCCGCTCAAAATATTCAGTACAAAGAACTAGCTACAAAACCAACGCCATTAAACACCATTTTATGGACTGCCAATGTAGCAACAGAAAATGCTTTTTTAATTGGTCATTCCTCTTTTTTTGATAAAAATCCTATTCAGTTTTCTCGTTATCCTAAAAATCATGAGTTGTTAGCAGATTTAATACATCAACCTAAAGTAAAACGCATGATTGCTATTTCTAAAGGCTGGTACACCATCAATAAAAAAGAAGGTGTTTTGTATTTTAATGATTTACGATTCGGAGCTTTAAGCATAAAACCAAATGCAGAGAATTTTGTTTTTAAATATAAAATTGAAATTGATGCGAACGGAGTTCCGTTTTTTATAGAAGAACCCAAAGATAAAAGCGACGGTAAAAAACTGTTATCAGAATTATGGGAAAGGATTAAAGGCAATTAAAAGGAGTCTTTTTCAATTTGATATTTTAACTCAAAAAAGCTAATTTCGCTCACTTCTGATTAAAGGCATGAATATTGACGTTACATCAGAATTAATATTTTAAGGAACTTGAACCAAGAACAACCTATCTTATGAAAAAATTACTGACAATTATTATCATTATTTCAACATCAATTGTAAGCGGACAAAATAATAAAGACTCTTTAAATGTAATTTATAAAAACTATTTTGAGCTTTTAAAAACAAAAGAAAAATTAGACACCATTGTTCTTAAAGTAAATAATTTTGAAGAATTAATGAAATCTAATAACCAAATTATTAAAGAACTGTCTGACGCAGAACTTTTTGGTTTAAAGAAACAATTAGAACAACGAAGAAAAAAAATAATAAACACAACAGAATTTGTTTTTGCATCAAACGCTAGTTTAAATGCTATAAAACAATTAGATGCAACAAGTGATTATCTTACTCAAATTTCTAGCTTAAACAATCCTGACAACTCCGATTTAGGTTTTTCATTATCAGAAAAAATTGCTGAAATTTTAGAAAATAAAATCATAAAAGGGAATAAAAAGATAAATGGAGTTAAAAAATCTAAATTCTTACTTTTTATAGATAACATCATTAAATCTCCACTAACTCAAGAAATATCAAGCGCTATACCTGTTGTAAGTTCTATAAAATCTGTGGTAGATTTGGTGATGGGAAATGCTCTTAAAGGAAACGATGTTTCGATAGATGATGTTATTGATTTAAAAAAATCTTTAAGTGCATATTTAGTGCATTATGAAGGGTTAGCGAAAGCACAAACTGAATTTGAACAAAACCTTGGTAATTTAGACATCAGAAAAGAAGGTTTGGTATTACTTTTAACACAATACACAACAGAACGTTCTAATACATTAAACCCGAATTCAATATCTGAACAAGATAAAAAATTAACCTTAACAAAGGTAATTAATAAACACTACACCAAAGGAATTATACAACAAAGTGTAGATAAAATAATTAGTGCTAAACCCTTAGATTACAACAATCATTTAACAAACAAAAACTTAATGTATCCTAACTATGCGTTAAATCAAGCTAAGTTTATAAGAGATGAAATTGAGTCTTTAAGTAAAGAATATATCTCTATTTTTACAACCTATCAATCTGCTTTAAAACAGGTTTTAGAAAAAAGTAAAGTAATTGGAGATAAAAATAAAATTGATACTAAAATTACTGAATTAGAATCAAAACTTTTAGCAGTTCAGATTGCTTTTGATGATAATTTAAACATCTACAGTTTAAACAGTAAATTTAATGCTTTAATGGAATATTAAATTTTTAGCTACAACTTTTTACAAATAAATTACACAATAAAAATCGACTTTATGACTAATGATGTAATAAAAACAGGAATTTTATCTTTTGGAATGTCTGGACAAATATTTCATGCTCCTTTTTTAGATGAACATCAAAATTTTGAATTAAAAGCAGTCGTAGAAAGGTCTAAAAAGAAAGCACATCTAATATATTCTGATATAAAAAGCTACAATACTATTGATGAAATTTTAGCCGATTCAGAAATTGAATTGGTTATTGTGAATACGCCAAATCCCACTCATTTTGAGTTTGCATTAAAAGCACTGAAAGCAAAAAAGCATGTGTTATTAGAAAAACCTTTTACTGTAAATTCATCTGAAGCAAAGCAACTTTTTATAGCTGCAAAGAAATATAATTGTCATGTATTGGCATATCAAAATAGACGGTATGATAGTGATTTTTTATCTGTTAAAAGTGTATTAGCATCTGGTAAATTGGGTAAATTAGTAGAGTTTCATCTTCGTTATGACCGTTATAAATATGTGATAGGTGAAAAAATCACCAAAGAAACTCCCGTTCCTGGTAGCGGTTTAGCGTATGATTTAGGTCCGCATTTGTTAGATGCTGCAATTTCTCTTTTTGGCACTCCGTTAGAGTGGAGAAAAAACGTAGGTAAATTTAGACCAAATACACAAGTAGATGATTATGCTCATTTTCATTTATTGTACCCAGAAGGCATGCAAGTTTTTATTACAACAAGTCTGTTAGTTGCCGAACCACAACCCGCTTTTATTTTACACGGAACAAAAGGTTCTTATGTAAAAGACCGTACAGACGTTCAAGAACAACAATTGCAAGAAGGCATAAAACCTTCTAACCCAATATTCGGAATAGAAGCAACTCATAAACATGGAGTTTTAACGACTTTCACAGATGAAGGATTAAAACAACATGAAAATATAATTTCAGAAAAATCTACCTATAAGCAAGTTTTTGACAATGTTTACAATACTATTAGAGAAGGAAAACCCTATCCGGTAACCGAAGAACAAATTATACTTCAATTAGAAATTTTAGAAAGTTAAAAAACAATTTCTTATAAATTTAAGATTGAAAAATAATACCTTTACAGCACAATTATTGAATCGATATTAAACCAAATTACTATAAACCATCCTAAAGAATGCAAACAACAAAACTGAGCAAAGAAAGTATATTACCTCTTACCTGCTCTCGCTCCGGAACCTGCTGTTTTGGAAAAGCTGTAATGTTGAATCCTTGGGAATTATTGAGTTTTAGTAAAGAGAAAAAAATAAGTCCAAGAGCGTTTCGTGATTTGTATACAGATTTTGGAGGTATCCGATTAACCTTTAACGGAAAACCAGATAAAAAAGGCCAATTAGCGTGCAGTCAATATGTAGATAATATGGGCTGTAGCGTTCATTTAGGTCGCCCTTTGGCTTGTCGTTTATATCCTTTAGGACGTCAAATACAATTTGAAAAAGCGCATTATATTTACGAAGGAAAACAATTTCCTTGTTTAACAGATTGTGCTGAAGTTTTAGAATTACCTAAATTGAGTGTTGGAGAGTATTTAAAAGGACAAGGTGCAGATCCTTTTGAAAAAGCACAAGACGAATATTTAATGATGATGCAAAACATTGCAGATATTGCTTTCGAATTATTGTTAGATACAGGCTTATCCGCCTCTGGCGATACAAAAACATTATCAACCTGGAGAGAAATGGGAAAAGAACTTCCTGAAACCCTAGCTGAAAGAATCGGTAAAAGTTGGATAGATGCATTAATGATTCCTGACATAACTGATGTTATTGAAAACCCTATCGATTTTGCACAGCAACACAATAATTTATTACAACTAAAAGCGCAAGAAGAATTTGGAAGTTTACAAACTTTAGAAGAAGTACATAAAGCTTGTGTTTTAGTTATGGGAGTTGCTTTACACTTATCTAGAGGTTTAGGAGCAGACACAAAAGGAATTGCAGAACTTTGGATAGAAACCGCAAAAAGTCATGGTGCAAAAGAGTAGTATTTTAGAGCTCTAAAATAATATTCAAAATTTCTTAAAAAAAATGTAAGGTTTCAACTTTTTAACCGATTATATCTAATTAAAATCAAATAACATCCACTTAAACAAATAACATGAAAAAAACAATTATCACATTATTTGCCAGTTTATTACTTATTGTAAGTTGTAACAAAGCTCCAGCAAAAGCAAAACAAATAGAAGAAAAACCAAAAGTAGTTGTAGAAAAAACATTTTCTCAAAAAATTGAAACAGCACATAAAAAAGAAGCTTTTTTAAAAAACGAAGCAATTCAGTTTGATGCAGCAATTGAATTTGGGGGAAATGAAATTTTTAATGCAACCATTACAGTTTCAGCAACATCAGACATTGCAAAAATTACTTATAAAAATGGTGATGAAATTTATGTAAACAAAGAAAATGTTTTTGTTTCTCCTAGTTTAAATGACAATCCTGGAGTTCGTTTTCACGCATACACTTGGAGTTATTTTTTCTTGTTTCCTTACAAGTTAAATGACAATGGAACAAAATGGAATGACGATTTTAAAACAAAAGAAACAACAAACAACTACGATGTTGCAAAGTTAAGTTTTGAAGCTAATATTGGTGATGCACCAGATGATTGGTATATTGTTTATGCTGATAAAAAGACACACCTTTTAGAAGATGTTGCATACATTGTTACTTCTGGAAAAACAAAAGAAGCGGCAGAAGCAGATCCTCATGCAATTAAATATGAAGATTATAAAATGATTGATGGAATTCCGTTTGCTACAAACTGGGGATATTATGGTTGGAACATAGAAACAGGTTTGTCTGATAAAATAGGAAGTGCAAAAATTACTAATATCCACTTTCTGGAAGGTTTTAGAAAAAGCTTTGCTATTCCAGAAAACTATATTAAAAAATAAGCATTCTATTTTTTACACATAATAATCCCACTGAGAAATCAGTGGGATTTTTGCTTTAATACTATTCTCTCATAAATATAGCAAAGGTGATAAATGTCAGATTTTAAAACATATACCTATCGTAAATTTACGATAAGAATTATGGAAAGAAATTTAACTCCCTTAGCTCACAAAGAAAATAATAAAACCTTAGCTAAATTTGCCAAAGCTTTGGGGCATCCAACTCGTATTGCAATTTTAAAACATCTAGAAAACCAATCGTGCTGTTTTACCGGAGATTTAGTAGAAATTTTTCCGTTGGCACAATCTACCATTTCTCAGCATTTAAAAGAATTAAAAAATGCGGGACTTATACAAGGAGAATTAAAACCTCCAAAAATAAAGTATTGTATCAATCAAAAAAATTGGAACATTGCAAAATCTTTATTTCAACAATTTTTTGAATGATTTTATAATGTAACTACATCGCTTATTTGCGATAAACAAATATTAAAATTATGAGTAAAGTAATTAAAGTTTTAGGTACTGGTTGTCCAAAATGTCAATCAATGACCGCAGTTGTTAAAACTGTAGTTTCAGAAAACAACATCGATGCTTCTATTGAAAAAGTAGAAGATATTATGGAAATCATGAAGTTTAACGTAATGACTACACCTGCATTAGTTGTTGATAATGTTGTTACCATTAAAGGTAGAATTCCTTCTAAAGAGGAAGTACTAGCGCTACTAAAATAATTAAATTCTAAATTATGAATTATCAAATTAAAGCATCTTCTGTATCAAATGAAGATGCTGTTATTCATATCAAAGAATCTAAAGTGAAATTTGGCACTACTCTAAAAATGGCTAAAAGTTTACCTAATCCGGCAGAACTATTCTTAGCTTCATTTGCTGCCTGCATGCTTAAAAATGTAGAACGTTTTTCTACAATGATGAAATTTACGTATTCTAAAGCTACGCTTGATGTTCATGCTACGCGACTTAAAAATCCACCAAGGATGGATAACCTTATTTACAATTTAACGATCTATAGCAGCGATAAAAAGTTAAATATAGATTTGTTAAAAAAGAATATTGAAAAACACGGAACGATCTACAATACCATAAAATTATCTTGTAGTATTTCTGGTATTATAAAAGCGATAGAAAATGTTTGATTGGATACAAAATATAGCAGATTGGTTTGTCTATGATGTTTTAAACTTAAACAAAGGACAGCATTTAGCAGAAACCTTAAACTTCTTTATTTACGACACTACAAAAATTCTCATATTACTTTTTGTAATCATTTTTTTAATGGGAATTGTAAATAGTTATTTCCCGATAGACAAAGTTAAAAATTACCTATCAAGAAATAAATTATACGGTTTAGAATACCTAATGGCAAGTCTTTTTGGTGTTGTAACGCCTTTTTGTTCTTGCTCATCAGTTCCTTTATTTATTGGTTTTGTAAGAGGCGGAATTCCGTTAGGCGTTACTTTTGCTTTTCTAATAACATCTCCTTTGGTTAATGAAGTTGCCATTGGACTTTTTATAGGTTTATTTGGAGTTAAAACTACTATTATCTACGTAGTTAGTGGTATTTTATTAGGAACTATTTCCGGGGTTATTCTTCAAAAATTAAAATTAGAAACCTATTTAACTCCTTGGGTAAAAGAAGTGTTAGCTAATGCACAAAAAGAACAAGACCTTTTTATAGCAGAAAAACAAACCTTACAACAACGTTTACCCATAATTTGGGCAGAAGTACTTGCTATTTTAAAAGGTGTTATTCCGTATGTAATAGTTGGTATTGCCATTGGTGGTTTAATGCATGGCTATATCCCTGAAGGTTTTTTTGAAAAATACATGGCCAAAGACAATCTTTTTGCGGTGCCAATTGCTACTATTTTAGCAGTACCAATGTATTCTAATGCATCCGGAATACTACCTGTAGCACAAGTTTTAGTAGCAAAAGGAATTCCCTTAGGAACCGCAATTGCTTTTATGATGGGGGTTGTTGGTTTATCACTACCAGAAGCAATGTTATTAAAGAAAGTTATGACCTTAAAATTAATAGCCATCTTTTTTGGTGTGGTAACACTCTGCATCATTATTTCTGGATATTTATTTAATATGATTTTATAACTCAAATGATCATCAAAAAGAATAAATAGAATAACTTAAATTTTAATTTGCTTAACCGTTACACGTTGCTCTAAAGAATGTGCAACAGGCCCAAATTGGTTAAAAAGAGCCACATCTGCAGCATCTAAACCATAACCTACGGCTACATAACCACCTTTTTGTCCGGTTTGTGTAGCATCAAAAGTATACCAACGTCCGCCAATATAAGCTTCAAACCAAGCGTGCATATCCATAGGTTGTAATTTATGTAAATAACCAACAACCATACGTGCAGGAATGCTTAAACTTCGGCATAATGCAATACCTAAATGCGCTAAATCTCTACAAACACCAGAACGTTTGTAATTTACTTCTGTGGCAGAAATAGGAAAATCACTACTACCGGGAATGTAACTAATATTTGTACGTAACCATTCTTCTATAGCAAAGACTTGTTTATATCCAACCAGTTTGTCTGCGGTAATTGTATTTGCTAAGTCGTTAAAACGATCAGATTCACAATACCTACTAGGTAATAAATAACAAAGTACTTCATTGGGTAAATTCTGAATTTCTACAAAAGAGGCATCAAAATTTACATCAACAAATTCAGACGTTTTTACATCTGAACTCGTAAAAAGAGTAAACTTACCTACTGGAGCCACCAAACGTTGGCATAAGTTACCATAATCATCTGTAAACTCTATGATGGGTACATTTGGATATATTTTAAACTCATCTCGCTCAATCCACTGCTCTGCACCACTTCTAGGACGTAACATTAAAATAAAGGGAGTTGGTGTTTCTATATCAAAAGCCAAATTACAACTTACACGTAACCACATAAATAAATTTTATTAATAACAATTGCGACACCAAAATTGGTAACTCTTAAATGTAACGGATTAATAATAGAAAAGTGTTGATTTATATGTATTAAATACAACCTAAATTTACTTAAACAACAATAATATAGCTTAAAAATGGTGATTATAATGTACTCCGTGTTTATAAAAAAAAGTCATTTCGTATTAAAAATCATCAACAAACTAAATAAACCGTCTTTAAAATCTTTGTTGTATAATCTATAAAAAATAACCTTTTACAAAGGATATTTTAAACATGGAATGTATTCTTTTAGAATTTTAACAGAAGTTGTTAAAATTTAAAACGAGAGATGACACACGTTGATTTTTCAACTCAAAAAAACTAACTTCGCTAACTATTTTAAAAGTAAACTAATAAAATATCTTGTAGTTATTTTAACAAAAACTAAATAATCTACAGTACCTAATATATAAAAACGTCAATTATGGAAGACAAAAAAATATTAAATTATATTAAAGATGTATTAGAAAATGTACCAACATCATGGTTAAATTTAACGACACATCGATTAGATATTTATAATGAAAAATTAGCTAAAACTGACTTTTTAAATCAGTTTGAAACTTTGTTTAACAACAATAATACTGCATCAGCTGCTTTAAATGCATTGCCTACCGCTTATGATTATATTCGTTTAGGGCATCCATTATCTTGTGTTTTAGAATGGGGAATTGCAAAATTAAACGCTATTAAACCAGAGAACGTAATTAGTTTTTCATCACAAACTATTCCTGTTTTAGCAGTGCTAAGAAAGAATTTATTAGAAAATAAAAAAACTAGAATTGTTTATTTAGGTAAACTTTCCGAAAATTTTGATAATGAGGTAATTACAAATATTTACAACTATAATTTTAAGTTAGAAAAATTAACAAAATTATCTGATATTTCTTCATTTAACGGAAGTACAATTTTTATATCAGAAGAAGACAAAATTGATACCTTTAACAAGATTTCAAACATAGATTTTGTAGTTAATCTTTATGGACACCTTGGTAGTATTTTAGTTGTAAATGGTACGCAAAATGAAAATTACATTTCAGACATTCAGCATGTAAGAAGAAGAGAAACCATTGCTATGACTCCTTCTAATTCTCTTATTGCTTTAAAAGCTTTGGTTACAAAATCTGCTATTGAAAATAAAATCGATAACGACACCAATAAAACAAGTGTCTTAAATGCTATTAAAGAAGTTACGGGATCTAAAACAAAACCTTTAGTTGCTTCTAGTGGACTGTCTATTCAGTATGCCATTTTAATGGGGTTGATTCATGATGCAGCAGAAAACCATAAAGGAAAAGCAATTAAAATTATTGTTCCTCCAAATTGCTATGGTGGTACAAATGACCAAGCAAGACGTGTTGCTGCTTGTATTGATCATGTAGAAATTGTAGATTTATTAGTTGATGGAGATAATGATATGGTACAAAGTATTGATACCGTTTTAAACAACATTGCTAAACAAGACGCTGTACCTTATATTATTGCAGAAATACCAACAAACCCAAGAGTTGAAGTTCCGGATTTAATCAAATTAAAAGAAGTTTTAAGTAGAAAACGTACAACTACCACGGGAGAAACTGCTATTGACCCAGTTTTTATTTTAGATCAAACATTTTGTCCTAATGTTCACTTTTTAGGTGAAGGAGAAATACTATCAACAGTAAGAACTATTTCTTTTGCGAGTGGTTCTAAATTTCCAAGTGGCGGAAAATGTACTGCAGGTTACTGTATCGGAAATAAAAAAACAGACTCACTAATAAATAAAATAGAGCATCATTTACTTCTTTGTGATAATGAAGCTACTAGTCTTCAGTACGAAATACTAGCACAACAAATGCCTTCTATGAAACAAAGAATTGTAGATGCATATACAAATACACGTTTTTTTGTAAACTATATTCACGAAACTTTACCAGGAGCAAAAATCAATTTTGTGTCAGAAGAACTAGCTACACAAGGGTTTACGCCATCTGTATTTTCATTAGATCTACCTACAACAGGAAACACAGATGAAGAGAAAGAAACTAATAAAAGAGCTTTAAATTTAAAGTTAATCAACTTAATGATTACAGAAATTCCTGATGAAAGTAAATTCTGTGTAAGTTACGGACAACTAAAAGGATGTTATTGGACGATACCTGCAACATCTACACAAGGAACCACAAAAGAAGGCGATAAAGATTATATTGTACGTGTATCATTATCTCCTAACATGGATTTAGAACACCATAAAGAAGTATTTTTAAAGTTTGTAGAGAGTATTTAAAATCAACCATATATTTAACCTAAAATAAATTTAGGTTGACAAAAAAAAACCAATGATTTCTCATTGGTTTTTTTTTATAATATTAGGTGTAACTAATTACACATTAAATCTAAAGTGCAATACATCACCATCTTTAACAATGTACTCCTTACCTTCTACTCTCATTTTACCCGCTTCTTTTACTTTAGCTTCAGAACCATAAGTTACAAAATCTTCGTACGCAATAGTTTCTGCTCTAATAAAACCTTTTTCAAAATCGGTATGAATTACTCCTGCAGCTTGTGGCGCAGTAGAACCAATAGGAATAGTCCAAGCTCTAACTTCTTTTACACCTGCTGTAAAATAGGTTTGTAAGTTTAATAATTTATATGCAGAACGAACCAATCTAGCCACACCAGCTTCTTCTAAGCCAATATCTGCTAAAAACATTTGTCTTTCTTCGTAATCATCTAATTCTGTAATATCTGCTTCCGTACCAACTGCCAAAACAATAACTTCTGCATTTTCGTCTTTAACAGCTTCTTTAATTCTATCTACATACGCATTTCCAGATACGGCAGAACCTTCATCAACATTACAAACATATAATACTGGTTTTGCTGTAATAAACTGTAAAACTTGCACAAACTCCATTTCTTTCTCAGAAAAATCTAAAGTTCTTACAGAAACACCTTTTAATAAAGTTTCTTCAATTTTTAATAAAACCACCAGTTCTGCTTGCGCTTCTTTATTACCAGTTTTAGCCGTTCTTTTTACACGTTCTAATCGTTTTTGAACCGTTTCTAAATCTTTTAGTTGCAATTCAAAATCAATTGTTTCTTTATCTCTAACAGGATCTATAGAATTATCTACATGAATAATATTATCATTATCAAAACAACGTACTACATGTAAAATGGCGTCTGTTTCTCTAATATTTGCCAAAAACTGATTTCCTAAACCCTCTCCTTTACTTGCTCCTTTTACCAAGCCAGCTATATCTACAATTTCTACTGTAGCAGTTTGAACTCTTTCTGGAACAACTAATTCTTCTAATTTTTTTAAACGTGAATCTGGCACATTTACAACTCCTAAATTAGGCTCAATTGTACAAAAAGGAAAGTTAGCACTTTGCGCTTTTGCATTTGATAAACAGTTAAATAAAGTTGATTTTCCTACGTTTGGTAATCCTACAATTCCGGCTTTCATGTAAATAAATTTTGCGAGTGCAAATATAACGGAACTTTCATAAAAATATAATTAAATTAATAAAGAAAGCGTAGAATCATCAATTTTATTTATTTTTAAAAAAATATTTGTCACATTTACACTCTTAAATGAATAAAATAACAGATCAATTTATTTGGAAAGCCTTAAAGGAAGGAGATCTTAGAGCATTTTCTACACTCTTTGAAATCTATTATCCTATGCTACATAATTATGGCTTAAAAATTTCTAATGATGTTGCTCTTACAGAAGATTCTTTACAGGATTTCTTTTTATACGTTTATGAACATAGAGAAAATTTAAGCGATTTAGATACGATTGCCCCTTACCTATTTACATCCTATAAACGGTTTTTATTAAAAATGATGCAGAAAAATGCAAAATTAAAACATACTGATTTTTCAAATGAAACTTTTGTAGACCTACAGTTTACTGCTGAGGAAATAATGACATATCAAGAAACAGAAAGTTTTAAAAATAAAAACCTCTCTATATTATTAAATAAATTACCCAAAAGACAAAAAGAAGCCATTTATCTAAAATACTACAGTGGTTTAAAAGCTACCGAAATATCAGAAATAATGGGTATTAATTATCAAAGTGTTATAAACTCTCTTCATAAAGCCATAAAAAGTTTAAAAGAAGAAATTTCTATTCTAAAATTATTTAATTGAGTTTAACATAAAATTAAGAGTATAAAAAAACAATATTTGCCTTATACAAGTACAATGACCTATTTATTGAAATGATTAAGAAAGAATACAATACCATAAATGACTTTTTAGATGATGATTCATTTAAAAATTGGGTGCTTCAAAACAACGGAACTGATGTAGGTTTTTGGGATTTTTGGATTGCAAACAATAAAGATAAAGAAGAATTAGTAAGTACTGCTAAAGACCTGGTTTTAGGCATTGCTTTTAATCAACAAACTGTTGATAAAGAAAAAATTAGTTTAGAATGGCAAAAACTAGAAGCTAAAATTAAAGCTAAAAACCCAGTAGCTAAGAAAAAAGTTAAATATCTTAAAACTTTTAGTGTAGCAGCTTCTATACTTCTACTAATTTCTATAGGTATTTATTTTTCTTTTATTAACACCAAAATGACCCATAAAACCAGTTATGGAGAAATTTTAAATATAAAATTACTAGATGGTAGCCGTGTTACCTTAAATTCTAATTCTAGTTTATCCTACTATAAAAACGAAAGCAGAAAAGTTTGGTTGTCTGGTGAAGCCTTTTTTCAGGTGGATAAAAAAATAGCTACAAATGCAAAATTTTGGGTAATAACAAACGATTTATCTGTAGAAGTTTACGGTACTTCTTTTAATGTGAATACAAAAAAAGAAAAAACGGATGTATTCTTAGAAGAAGGAAATATTTGGTTAAAACTAAATAATGGTGCAGATAAAAAGATGTTACCTGGTAATTATATTTCGTACTCAGCAGAAAAAAATAAAATCTTAGAAGACATAAATACTCTTGATCCTACCATAAAAACTTCTTGGAAAAATGGTTCCTTACTGTTTGAAAACCTATCTTTGGAAAAAGCGATGGAAAAAATAGAAGAATCTTACGGTTATTCTATAATTTTTAAAGATGATGAAAGTAAAAATATATTAATAACAGGAGCTGTACCTATTACGAATATTGACATTTGTTTAAAAGCCATCGAAAAATCTGTTAATGTAATTATTGTCAAAAAAGATAATAATTTAATTATCAGTAAGAAGTAGGTATAACTTTAAATCAGTAAATGATTCAAAAATCTGTATATATAAAACTGATATTACTTGTTTTTGCAACTTTTACGTATCAAACACTAGTTGCTCAAAGCATAAAAAAAGAGCGGATTCCTTTAGCTACTTTACTAGATCAAATTAGTAATGAGCATAAAATATTCTTTACCTACAATGCAAACTTACTAGACAATAAATACATCCAAAAAGAAGGTTTTGTAAACTTATCTATAAATGAATCCATTTCATTATTAGAAAAACTTACTCCTTTTCTATTTGATGATTTAGGGAATAATTATTATGTTATTTACCTAAGGGATATCACTTCTAAAAAGAGGTTTATTCATAAAGCAAGAGTAAATCTTTCTAAAACTACCAACAGTGCTTATAAAGAAAATAAATCTATTGTTAGAGGAATCGTTTTAAGTTCTGACAATACACCGCTTAGTGGCGCAACACTGCAAGAATTAGAATCTTTAAAAGGTACAACAACAAAAAGAGATGGTACTTTTGAGTTTGAAATTAAAGATAAAAACAATATTACCATTAGCTTTATTGGCCACAACTCTAAAACCTTACAGCTAAATACAAACACATTTAATACCATCGTTTTATTATCTGGTCAGCAATTAGATGAAGTACAACTTATAGGTTCTAGAAATAAAAATAGAGTTGCCAATGATACTCCCGTTGCTATCGATTTTATTGATATCGAAGAAACAGCAACAAAAAGTAGTCAAGTAGAAATTAATCAGTTTTTACAATACGCTATTCCTTCTTTTAACGCTACAAAACAATCTGGTGCTGATGGTGCAGATCATATAGATCCTGCAACAATTAGAGGTCTAGGACCAGATCAAACCTTGGTTTTAATCAACGGAAAAAGAAGACATCAAGCATCTTTAATCAATTTATATGGAACAAGAGGAAGAGGAAATTCTGGTACCGATTTAAATGCAATTCCTATTTCAGCCATAAAAAGAATAGAATTATTACGAGACGGTGCATCTGCCCAATATGGCTCTGATGCTATTGCGGGAGTTTTAAATATTGTTTTAAAAGATACAGATAATGAACTAAATGTAAATTCTACTTTAGGTTTTCATAATGCAAATAGCAATCGTTTTTTACCTACTAAAACAGATGGTTTTACATCTAAATTAGCTTTAAATTACGGAACTAAAATTAGCGAAGGTGGTTTTATAAACTTCACCGTAGAAGCACTATCTGTAGACAACACCTTAAGACCGGGTACATTTGCAAGAGAAAAATTTGGGCAAGCTGCTGTAAAAAACGCAAGTCTTTTTCTAAATTCTGAAATTCCTATTTATAAAAACACTAAATTATATATAAATGGTGGACTTAATTATAAGAATACAGAAGCATACGCTTTTACCAGAAGACCAGACAGTGAAAGAAACGTATTAGAAATTTATCAGAACGGATTTAACCCTTTAATTACCTCTAATATTCTTGATAATTCTTTATCATTTGGATTGATTACCTATTTTAAAGACTGGAACGTTGATGTAAATAACACTTTTGGAAGAAATAATTTTCATTATTTTATAAAAAACACTTTAAATGCAACACTTTTAGAAAACTCACCTACAGAATTTGATGCTGGTGGTCATCAATTAATACAAAATACTACAAGCATTGATTTTTCTAAATATTTTGATACCACTACTTATGGGTTTAATATTGCCTTAGGCTTAGAATATCGTTTAGATAAATATAAAATTTTTGCAGGAGAAGAAGCGTCCTACGCTAGTTATGATATTAATGGTAATTTAATAACAAACCTAACTCCTATTGAAGATTACAAAACATACAATGGCATTATGAGACCTGGAGGCTCTCAAGGTTTTCCTGGTTATGCCCCAGAAAATGAAGTAGATAGAAACAGGTCTAACTTTAGTATTTATGCCGATACAGAAATAGATTTTTCTAAAAACCTTATGTTAGGTGCTGCCTTACGTTATGAATATTACAGTGATTTTGGAAGTACCTTAAATTACAAATTAGCTTCTAGATATAAAATAAATAAGAAATTTAATCTTCGTAGTTCTTATAGCACAGGTTTTAGAGCCCCATCTTTAGCACAAATCTATTATAATTTAACATTTACTAATTTTATTGGTAATAAACCAACAGAATCATTATTAGTGGCAAATAATAGTCCAATTGCAAGAAGATTTAACATTGATAATCTAAAAGAAGAAAAAGCTAAGAATTTTAGTTTTGGCTTTACCTCTAAACTCAGTTCAAATTTAAAAGCTTCTGTAGATACTTACTTTGTTCACATTAAAGATCGAATAATTTTAAGTGGAAACTTTGATGCAACAACACTTGGTTTTGATGTAAATAATGTACAATTTTTTGCAAATGGTGTAGATACCAAAACAACGGGGGTAGATTTGGTTTTAAACTGGAAAAAAAGTTTTGAAAACAACATATTTTCTGTTGATTTATCTGGTAACATTAACCACATGAGTATTACTAATATAAAAAATAAAGAACTAGATAAAGAAACTTTTTTCGGTAAAAGAGATCAACAATTTCTATTAGCATCGGCACCAAAAAGCAAATTTAACTTGGGATTAAATTACGAGTACAAAAAATTAAAAATATCTTTAAACCTAACAAGGTTTAGTGAAGTAAAATTAATAGATTGGCAAATAGGCCAAGACTTATCTAATTTTAATAATTCTGAATTAGAAAGGTTAGAAGCTGCTACAGACATTTATCAACCAAAAATAACAACAGACTTACATTTTAGTTATCAATTAAATAAAACAGTTAACCTACAATTAGGTGCAGATAACTTGTTTAACATCTACCCCACCAACCAAAATAACCATACAGATAGTGGTGGTTTATGGGACGCTACACAAATGGGAACGAATGGCTCATTTTACTACACTAAACTAAATATTAAGCTCTAAAATGTATCATACTATTTTTATTTTAGCACTTTCTTTAAAAAAAACTCATTTTTAAAGAGTATACTTTTTTGTTTTCTTCCTTATATAATAAATGAGCTCTTAATAACCACTTAAAATGTAAGAGACTCAACTAACAAATTTATGAACCAATAATTATATTTATGAAACAAAAGTATTTATTAAAATTTTGCACAATTACTTTTTTGTTTATGTTTCCTTTAGGATTCATGGCACAAACAATTAAAGGTAAAGTAACGGATTCATCTGGTGAAGGTTTACCTTATATGAACATTATTCAAAAAGGAAACAGATCTAACGGTATTGTTTCTAATGACAATGGTTTATTCTCTATAACTGTAAAAAGTTTACCAGTAACATTAACAGTATCTTCTATGGGTTTTGAAACAAAATCTGTAAAAGTTAATGACCAATCTTTTTTAACAATTGTTGTTAATGAAGACAATGCTTTAGACGAAGTGGTAGTAACAGGTTCTAGAACACCTTCTAGATCTAATACCAAAAGTCCTTTACCTATAGATGTAGTATCTGCTAAAGATTTAACATCTACTGGGCAAACAAGTTTTGATAAAGCATTACAATACAAAATACCTTCATTTAACACGGTACAAACTCCAGTAAATGATGCAACTTCTTTATTAGACCCGTATGAAATTAGAAATATGGGACCAAGTAGAACATTAATATTAATTAATGGTAAACGTAAAAACTTAAGTGCTTTATTATACACTCAAGATTCTCCTGGACGTGGTGAAACAGGTGCAGATATTTCTGCCATTCCAACAGACGCAATTAAATCTATTGAAATTTTAAGAGACGGAGCTTCTGCTCAATATGGTTCTGATGCAATTGCGGGAGTTATGAATATTATTTTAAAAGATGCATCAGACGGAGGTTCTGCTACATTAAGAACAGGTTTAACTTCTGAAGGTGATGGAGAAATGTTTGGTGTTTCTGTTAATAACGGTTTTTCAATTGGTGATGACAAAGGTTTTATAAACTATACTGTCGATTTCTCTAAAACAAGTTTAGCAAACAGACCAGGTACGGTTAGTGCATTAGGAGAAGCTAATGAGTTTGGTGCTAATTTAGGTGATGTACAAGAATTTTTATCTAGAAACCCAGATGCTAATAACATTAACGGTTCTCCAGAAACTGCAGCTGCTAAATTTTTAATTAATGGTGGATATGATTTAAGCGAAACTTCAAAATTATATTTTAATGCTGCTTATGTATTTAAAAAAGTAAATTCTTTTGCAAACTACAGAACTCCATATTGGAAATCAGTAGTTACAGAACCTTATTTAGCTGATTTATTTCCTGGTGATCACCCTACAAATGCGGGTGGTTTTGATGGATATGTACCTACTTTTGAAGGTATCTTAAATGATTATAATGCAACATTAGGTCTAAAAAAAGTTATTAATGATTGGAATATAGATTCTAGTATCACTTTTGGTGGTAACTCTCAAAATTATAATGTAAACAATTCTCATAATAGTTCTTATACACTTACAGACCCTATTTGGACGGATACGAACAACAACACACTAGTTGATGATGGAGAAGTTACCTATAACAACAACAAGTATAGAGAAAACAGTACTACTAGTTTTAACCCTGGTGGAACTTCTTTTAACCATATTGTAGGAAACTTAGATCTTTCTAAAATATTATCTGATAAAGTGGCAATTGCATTTGGAGCAGAATTTAGAACAGAAAACTTCGAAATTATTGAAGGAGACGTTGCTTCTTATGAAGGTGGAGGTTCAGATTCTTTTGCAGGAAATGACCTTATAAACTCCGGAAACTTTAATAGATATAACGTTGGTGGATATTTTGATTTAGCTTGGGATATTTCTGAAGACTTTTTGATCAATGGTACTGTTAGGGGAGAAAATTATTCAGATTTCGGAAACACTTTTGTTTGGAAAGCTAGTTCTCGTTATAAATTTGCAGATGATAAATATACTATTAGAGCATCTGTTTCTACAGGATTTAGAGCACCAACTTTACACCAAATTTATACAGAAAAATTACAATATTCTTTTGCTGAAGATGGTGGAATTGAAATAAACGGAATTGTTAATAATGTATCTCCAAAAGCAAGAGCATTAGGTATACCTAGTTTAAAACCAGAAGAGTCTACAAACTTTACGATTGGTTTTGGTGCTAGACCATCAAGAAACTTTAGCTTTACTTTAGATTACTATAAAATTGATGTTGATGATAGAATTATTTTTACAAATCCAATTGCTGGAAACCAATTCTTTATTAACGGATTAAACACTACAACTTCTGGTATTGATTTTGTTTCTAACTTTAAAGGTATAGAAATAGGTGATGGTAAATTAGCTTTTAACTTATCTGGTAACTATACTATAGAAAATGACAGAACAAATGATATCCCTACTATTGTAGGTGAAGACGGAAATAGTTATGCTGTTTTAGATAGATCTACAGAAGCATTAATGTTTACATCTAGACCAAAAACAAAATGGATTTTAGGTGCAAACTATGATATTAATAAATTCGGTTTCTCTTTAAACAACACATACTTTGGTAAAACTACTTTTAAACAAAAGTTTATGAGTAATGATTTAAGAACAGAGTTTACGCCAAAAATAGTTACAGATTTAGGTATTAACTTTAATGCAACTGAAAAAATAACAATTGCTTTAAATATTAATAACTTATTTAACATTCTTCCAGAATGGGCGTTTAAAGCAGAAAATGCAGCAGGACAAGCTATTATTGATGATACATCAATTACTAGTACTGGTTTAACAGCGCTAGAAAATAATTCTAATGCAATTACTTTTAACAATCGTTATGCTACAACAACTTATGATGGTTCTCACTTTAGTCAATTAGGAACTATGTTTAACCTATCATTTAATTATCAATTTTAAACTTAAGAGTTCTTTTAAGTTGATTATTTAAAAACAGAAACCCCAAGTTTTTAAGCTTGGGGGTTTTTAATATTAATAGATTATATTTTTAATGTTATTGATAGCATTATTTTTTATTAAAATAATAATACACACAAAAAATCCCGAAGTAAATTCGGGATTTTTTATATCTAATTTAAAAATATAGATTATTATTTCTAAAAGTTTAGCATCTATTCATTATGCATAAAACGTTGTTTCTCTAACAGCTCTTCTTCTGTTTCTACAACGTCATCATCTGGTACACAACAATCTACAGGACATACTGCAGCACATTGTGGCTCATCATGAAAACCTTTACATTCTGTACACTTATCTGGAACGATGTAATAAATTTCATCAGAAACAGGTTCTTGATCTTCATCGGCGTTTACAGACTTACCACTTGGTAAAACCGCTTTTCCTTTTAAATCTGTTCCATCAGAATATTTCCAATCGTCAGCTCCTTCGTAAATTGCAGTGTTAGGACATTCTGGTTCACATGCCCCACAATTTATACATTCATCTGTTATTATAATTGCCATAATTTTCTGTTCTGTTTTTGTACCTTTGCAGTTGCAAAAATAAAGCCAATATTATAGACAACCAAAATAAATGAATAGTATTCAAAACAGAATTACTGCATTCGTAAAATTAGGCGACTTTTTACGACAGTTTTCTATCGATAATATAAAAAAAATCGATAGTATTGAACATAATGAAATATTTTTTGATGGTTTTCTACATCAAATAAAATTAGCTCATGAAAATAACTCTTGGTTTACAAAAGAAAACATACGTCTTACTTTTGAATCTTGGAGTAAAGCGCTAACAGAAAGCAATTTAACACACTTTTCTAAAGATGTTAAATTAAACAACAATCCATCTAAAAAAGTTGCCATTATTATGGCGGGTAACGTTCCTTTGGTTGGATTTCACGATTTCTTATCCGTATTAATTTCGGGACATGAGGTATTGGTAAAACAATCTTCTAACGATAAACATTTATTACCATTTTTAGCCAAGTATTTAGAGTATGTTGACTCCTATTTTAAGGGTAAAATTACTTTTACAGAAGAAAAACTGACAGATTTTGATGCTGTAATTGCTACAGGAAGTGATAATACGGCGCGTTATTTTGAATATTACTTTAAAAACAAACCAAATATTATCAGAAAAAGCAGAAATTCTGTTGCTGTAATCACCGGAAAAGAAACAGAAGAAGATTTTATTAAATTATCTGATGATGTTTTTCACTATTTCGGCTTAGGTTGTAGATCTGTTTCTAAACTATACGTTCCTAAAGGTTATAATTTTGATGCTTTCTTTACCGGAATGTACGCCAAGAAACACATGATTGATAATGCCAAATACGCTAATAATTACGATTATAACAAAGCTGTATATTTAATGAGCTTGTTTGATTTGTTAGAAAACGGATTTCTAATGATTAAGGAAGATGAAAGCTACGCCTCCCCTATTGCAACCGTATTTTACGAATATTATGATAACGAAATAGATTTAAAAATAAAATTACATCAAGATAGAGAAAAGATTCAGTGTATTGTTGCAAAAGACTTTATAGAAAATGAAGTAGCTTTTGGGCAAACACAACACCCTCAGTTAACAGATTACGCAGATGGAGTTAATACATTAGAATTTTTATCAACGATATAATCCTTGCAGAGGAATTTTAAAATTAACCGCGAAGACGCTAAGTTTTTCGCAAAGTTTGCAAAGTGTTACAACTTTGAATCTAAAACATTAAATAATTGAACTTAAGAGTATGAAAAAACATAATTTTAGTGCTGGTCCTTGTATTTTACCACAAGAAGTGTTGCAAAAAGCATCAGAAGCAATCTTAAATTTTAACGATGATAATTTATCATTAATAGAAATTTCTCACAGAAGTAAACCTTTTGTAGAAGTAATAGAAAAAGCGCGTTCTTTAGCTTTAGAGTTATTAGGATTAGAAAATAAAGGATATCAAGCGTTGTTTTTACAAGGTGGTGCAAGCTTAGAGTTTTTAATGGTTGCATATAATTTATTAAATAAAAAAGCAGCATATTTAAATACAGGAACTTGGGCAGATAAAGCTCAAAAAGAAGCAAAAGCTTTTGGTGAGGTTGTAGAAGTTGGTTCTTCTAAAGACAAAGGATATAATTATATACCTAAGGGATATACGATTCCTGAAGATGCAGATTATTTTCACTGTACAAGTAACAATACCGTTGCTGGTACACAAATGAAAAACTTTCCGGAAACCGATGTTTCTTTGGTTTGTGATATGAGTTCAGATATTTTTTCTCGTCAATTAGATTTTGAAAAATTCGACTTAATTTATGCTGGTGCTCAAAAAAACATGGGACCTGCAGGAGCAACTTTAGTGATTATTAAAGAAGATATTTTAGGTAAAGTAGAAAGACACATCCCTTCTATGTTAAACTATCAAATTCATATAGATAAAGACAGTATGTTTAATACACCTTCTGTATTTGCTGTGTATGTATCTATGTTAACATTACAATGGTTAAAAGATTTAGGTGGCGTTAAATTTATTGAGGAAGTAAACAATAAAAAAGCAGCACTTTTATATAATGAAATCGACAGAAACCCTTTATTTAAAGGAGTTGTTGCAAAGGAAGATAGAAGTACAATGAATGCAACTTTTGTTTTAACTGATGAATCTTTAACTGAGAAGTTTAATAAAATGTGGGCAGATGCAGGTATTAGCGGTATAAACGGACACAGAAGTGTTGGTGGTTATAGAGCTAGTATGTACAACGCTTTACCTTTATATAGTGTACAAGCTTTGGTTGATGTAATGCAAGCTCTAGAAAAAAAGGCTTAAAGTTTTAAATTTAATATTCAAAATTTTGAGTATTAATAAACTTTGAACTATAAATTTTAAATTTTGAACATATTTAAGAATGAAGATATTAGCAAACGATGGAATTTCTGAAGGCGGAATTAACGCTTTAGAAAAAGCAGGTTTTGAAGTACTAAACATAAAAGTAGCTCAAAACCAGTTAGAAAATTATATCAATGAAAACAGTATTGATGCAATTTTAGTAAGAAGTGCTACACAAGTAAGACAAGAGTTAATAGAAGCTTGCCCTAGTTTAAAGTTAATAGGACGTGGTGGTGTTGGTTTAGATAATATTGATGTAGATTACGCAGAAGACAATGGTTTACAAGTAATTAATACCCCTGCAGCTTCCTCTGAATCTGTAGCCGAATTAGTTTTTGCACACCTTTTTGGTATGGTACGTTTTTTACATTCTTCTAATAGAGAAATGCCTTTAGAAGGAGATTCTCGTTTTAAAGAATTAAAAAAAGCGTATTCTGAAGGAATTGAATTAAGAGGAAAAACCATTGGTATTATTGGTTTTGGACGCATTGGACAAGAAGTTGCAAAAATTGCTATTGGTATTGGTATGAATGTTTTGGCTACCGACGATAAGGTAACCAGCGCACCTATTACATTAGAGTTTTTTAACGGTCAAAAAACTACTTTTGTTATTGATACTGTAGATAAAGAAGAACTTTTAAAAGAGTCTGATTTTATTACATTACACATACCAGAACAAGAAGGTTACGTTATCTCTGCATTAGAAATTGAAAAAATGAAAGATGGAGTTGGTATTATAAATACGGCAAGAGGAGGAATTTTACACGAAGTAGATTTAGTAAAAGCAATTGAAAGTGGTAAAGTACAATTTGCTGGGTTAGATGTTTTTGAAACAGAACCATCACCTGCAGTTCAATTATTAATGAATCCAGAAATTTCTTTAACTCCACATATTGGTGCAGCAACCAAAGAAGCACAAGATAGAATTGGTGTAGAATTGGCACATCAAATTATAGCTTTATTGAAAAATTAATTTTATGAATTAAAAACTTCTCGATACAATTTTTTCCTCAAAAAAAAACCACTCCAAGTAACAGTTGGCAACATATCAATTCGAGTGATTTTTGAGGAACTAAAAAATTGTATCGAGAACAATTTTAAAAAAAAGATTCAATACATGATTAAAGAAAACCTATCAGCAATAAAAAAATCAATTCCAGAAACGGTAACCTTAGTTGCTGTTTCTAAAACCAAACCAATAGAAGACCTACAAGAAGCTTATGCTGCTGGTCAACGCATTTTTGGGGAGAATAAAATTCAGGAAATGGTTGATAAATATGATGCTTTACCAAAAGACATACAATGGCACATGATTGGTCATTTGCAAAGTAACAAGGTAAAATACATGGCACATTTTGTAAATTTAATTCATGGAGTAGATAAAATTTCAACATTAAAAGAAATAAACAAACAAGCAAAAAAACATAACAGAGTTATTGATTGTTTGTTGCAAGTAAAAATAGCCAAAGAAGAAACCAAATTTGGACTTTCTTTTGATGAAATTGAAGAAATTTTATCATCAGAAGAATTCTCTACATTAGAAAATATAAAAATTATTGGTTTTATGGGAATGGCTACATTTACAGACAATCAACAACAATTACAAGAAGAATTTTCATCACTAAAATCCTTTTTCGATATCAAAAAAACACAAATTAGCGCTATAAACTGTAACTTAAAAACATTGTCTATGGGAATGAGCGGAGATTACCTGCTAGCTATAAAAAATGGCAGTACTATGGTAAGAGTTGGTAGCTCTATATTTGGTCATAGAAATTATAATGCGTAATTTTATCGTTAAAGAAGAAGACTTTGTACGCAATTTTAGATATAGAAACTACAGGAGGTAAATTTAATGAAGAAGGCATCACAGAAATTGCCATTTATAAATTTGATGGTCACACTACAGTAGACCAATTTATTAGCCTCGTAAACCCAGAAAAACCGATTCAAGAATTTGTAGTAAAACTGACAGGAATCAATAATAAAATGCTTAAAAACGCACCCAAATTTTATGAGGTTGCAAAGCGGATTATAGAAATTACTTCAGATTGTATTCTGGTTGCACATAACACTACTTTCGATTATAGGATTCTAAGTACAGAATTTGATCGATTAGGTTATGACTTTAATAGAAATACATTGTGTACGGTAGAATTAAGTCAGAAATTAATTTTAGACCAACCCTCTTACAGTTTAGGTAAACTAATACGTTCTTTAGGAATACCAATGACAGATAGACATAGAGCGTCTGGAGACGCATTGGCAACAGTGCAATTATTTAAATTACTTTTAGAAAAAGACACCAACAAAACCATTATACAAAGTTCTATAAAATATTTTGATAGAAGAAATCAGAAACAAAAACTAAGAACTTTAATAGAGGAAATACCTACAATACAAGGTGTTTTTTATGTGCACGACAAAGAAGGAAAAGTAATTTATTTAGGTAAAGGAAAAAACATTAAAGCAGAAGTAAATAATCTCTTTTTAAAAGAAACAAGAAGAGCTATTAAGATTCAAGAAAGAGCGCAAACAATTTCTTTTGATAAAACAGGTAATGAATTATTTACACGACTAAAACACTCTATTGAACTAGAAACATTATTACCCAAGTTTAACTTTAAAAAGAAGCAAAAAACAACTACTCAAGACTTTAATAATGATGATTTCATTATTATAGAAAAAGGTAGAGAAGTAGAAGAAAATGCCATCATTTTAATAGAAAACAATGAGGTATTCGGCTATGGCTATACAAGTCTAAACTATCAAGAAAATAAACTAGATATTTTAAAAGCAGTTTTAACCCCTATAGAAAACAAAATACAGGCTAAAACGATTGTTAAGAATTACATCAATAAATTCAAAATACAGAAGATTATACGCTTGTAGATGAAAAAAATTACCCTACTCCTACTATTTACATTCCTATCAAGTATATTAATTGCACAAAAAAGTAAATCAACTAAATTGGGGCAAACCACTTTAGACGAATTAAAAATGACGGTTTACGATAAAGATTCTACAGCAACTGCCGTGGTTTTATATGAACATGCAAATAGATATCCCGATAGAGAAAATGATGAAATACCAAGAACAGATTACTACTTTAGAATTAAAATTTTAAACAAGTCTTCTTTTAATTTAGCAGACATTACTGTTAACTTATATAAAAAACAAAAAATAGAAGATATTAGTGCCATTACTTATAATATTACAGAAAAAGGCACGATGAACACCACTTATCTTTCTGACAAAGATATTTTTACCACTAAAGAACGAGATACTTGGACGGTTAAAAAGTTTACATTACCTAATATAAAAGAAGGTACCGTTATAGAATACAAATACAGCGTTTTATCACCGTACTTAGGTATTAATGATTGGTATTTTCAGTCTGATATACCAAAAATAAAAAGTGAATTTGATGCATCCATTTTAGGGAACTACAAATATAACATAAGAATTATTGGCTATTTAAAATTAGATAAAGACGAACCATCTATAGACAAAAAGTGTGTTATTATTGATGGTATTGGAGAAGGCAATTGTGCTCATTTTACTTATGGCATGAATAATATTCCTGCTTTTAAGGAAGAGGATTATATGCTAAGTAAAAAAAATTATATTTCAAGAATTTCTTTCGATTTAAAATCTAACACGGGGTATAACGGAGTTACCACCGACTTAACCACAACTTGGAAAAAAGCAGATAAAGCGCTGCAATCTCAATTTTTTAACAATCAAACTTCCAAAAAAAGTTTTTTTAAAAAATATATTTCTGAAGAAATTTTAACAACAGAAAACACCTTAGAAAGAGCTAAAAAAGTGTTCCGCTTTATTTCGAATCATTTTACATGGAATGATAATTATTGGACCAATGAAGACGCCAAAGTAAAAAATGCATTTCAAGAAAAAACGGGTGATGTTGGCGAAATAAATATTTCTTTATACAATAGTTTAAAAGCAGCAAACATAGATGCTAATTTGGTAGTTTTATCTACCAGAAATAATGGTGTACCCACAAAACTATTTCCTGTTATTTACGATTATAATTATGTAATTGTACAAGCAATTATTGATGGAAAATACTATTATTTAGACGCTACAGAAAAATATATTCCATTTGGTGAGGTTCCTGTTAGAACGCTAAATGGCGAGGCAAGAGTTATTAATTATAAAGATAAAAGCTTTTGGGTAACACTAAAACCTAAAAATCAATCCTCTATAAATATTTCAGCTAAACTTACTTTAGATGAAGAAGGTGCATTTTTAGGGTATTTAAGAATAAGAAGAGACGGCTATTTTGCTTCTAAACAAAGAAAAAAGATTTCTTTAAAAAGCGAAGAAAATTACTTAGAAGATTTTGAAGCAAAAAATGAAAACATAGAAGTAGAAGATTATAAAGTTAAAAACTTAGATGCTTTAGATAAAAATTTAGAAGAAAACTTTACCATACGATTAGAAATGAATGAAAGTTTAGGAAACAAAATAAGAATTAATCCTTTTCTTTTTGATCGATTAAAACAAAATCCATTTAAATTAAAAGAAAGAAATTATCCTGTAGATTTTGGTTATTCTAGAAGAAACAATTATTATTTAACTTTAGAAATTCCAGAAAACTATACCATTATAAAGTTACCAGAAAACAAAGCTATTTCACTCCCTAATAATGGAGGTAACTTTATACTTAAAACAATACAAAAAGGAAATACCATTAGTCTTTTGGTTAGACTAAATATCTCTAAAAAAGATTATTCTGTACAAGAATATTATGCATTAAAAGAATTTTATAAACAGATTATTATTTTAGAGAGCGGTTACATTATCTTAGAAAAGAAATAATTTCTGTTATTTTTAAGGGATAAACCTCAATACCAGCTTAATAAAGTAAACTTATAATTAAGGTGAGTGTTTTTAATTTATTAAATGATAATAATCCCGTACTTATCAATTTAATTCAATATTTTAGCCACAGATACAATTTATGGATTTAGAACAATTAATTTTACAATTTCAAAATAAGGACGTAAAGGCCTATGAAAAATTATACAATATGTATTGTGATAGTATTTCTGGAATTGTAAATAATATTGTTAAGAATGATGATATTGCACAAGAAATTACGCAAGATGTCTTTATAAAAGCTTGGAACAAAGCAGATACTTATTCTTCTAAAAAAGGCCGTTTTTTTACATGGATACTTAACATAGCAAGAAATGCTGCTATTGATTATACACGTTCTAAAAATTTTAAACAGTCTAAACAAAACCATAACGCAGATTTTTTCGTAGATATATTAGAAACAAGTGAAAGCTTAGATACTGCAACTGATACAATTGGCTTAAAAGAGTTTGTTACCAAACTAGGAGACAAGTGTAAAGCGGTAATTGAATTATTATATTTTAAAGGTTTTACACAAAAAGAAGCCTCAGAAGAATTAGAAATGCCAATTGGCACCATAAAAACAAGAAACAGAAACTGTATAGGCGAATTACGTACTATGCTTGGAGTTTAATTAATGAATATAAAAGAATACATATCATCTGGAATTTTAGAACTGTATGTTGCAGGCTCGCTTTCTGAAAAGGAAAATGAGGATGTGCATGCAAAAATTAAAGAATACCCAGAAGTATTGGCAGAAGTCTTATCTATAGAAAAAGCAATTACACAATTAACTGCAGCCGCTAAAAAAGATACTCCTTATTCTTTTTCTGACATTAAAAATAAATTAAAAATAGAAGAAACTAAAGTAATCTCTATTTCTAAACCAAAAGTAAACTGGATGCAATATGCTGGTTGGGCAGCTTCTGTATTAATAGGTAGTTTACTTGTTTGGACAGTTACTCAAAATAAAGAACTTAAAAATCAGGTTGCTACAGAAAAACAGCAATTAGAACAACAAATAGAAAAAGCATCTAACAGTTTAGCAGAAGCAGAAAAACTAATCACTGTTTTTAGAGATAAAGATATTATTTCTGTACCTCTTGCAGGTCAAAAGGTTTCTCCAAATTCGTATGCTAAGGTTTATTGGGATAAAAAAACAAAAAGTATTTACTTAGATGCTAAAGGTTTACCAACACCTCCAAAAGGAAAAGTTTACCAAGTTTGGTCTTTAAAATTAAGCCCTTTAACCCCAACAAGTTTAGGTACAATAGATACTTTTACAGCAGATACAAACAAGATATTTACCATAGACAATGCTAATGAATCTGAAGCATTTGGTATAACTTTAGAACCTGCAGGTGGTAGTAAATCTCCTAATTTAGAACAACTATACACTTTAGGAGCTGTAGCTTCTTAATTAAATAAAACATATATTATTATAAACACCTCACTTTTTGTGAGGTGTTTCTTTTTATAAATAGATGTTTTCATTTATGAATATTCTCATCCAAAAAAACTAACTTTGCTGTCTACTTTAGTACAATACACTAATTCTAAACTTAACTCTCTTTATTAAAACGCTCAAAACGTATTAATATTTTCAGTTATAAGTACAGAATAAATGAAAAACGAATGTTTAGACATCAAGGTAAAAGCAGAACTTTAAAGCATAATTTAAGAATTGCAACTATACTTTCTTTTGTTGCAGGAATTGTAAACGTTACAGGTTATTTGGCTTTTAAACAATTAACCACAAATGTAACCGGCCATTTTGCCCTCTTTATTAATGATGTAGCTCATTTTAATTTTTGGAAAGGCACCGTCTATTTTCTGTATATTTTCTCATTTCTATTGGGGTCTTTTTTATCGAGTTATTTAATAGAAAAATATAAAGAAAGTAAAAAACTAAATGTCTTTGTACTACCTACAATTATAGAATGTCTTGTTTTAATATCAATAGGCCTTTTAAGTGATTTTATAAAAATGGAATCTATCAATTTATTAGTTTGTCTACTTCTTTTTGCAATGGGATTACAAAACTCTTTTGTTACTAAAATATCGAACGCAGTGGTAAGAACAACCCATTTAACAGGTTTATTTACAGATTTAGGTATCGATTTATCTTTATTATGTTTCCCTAAATTAGACGCAAAAAGGAAAAAATTAAAAGCAAATATAAAACTTCGTTTATATATTATTTTATTCTTTTTTGCAGGCGGTTTAACTGGTGGTTTTTTCTATTCTAAATTAGACTTAAAACTAAACACTTTAATCTTTGCTGCTTTACTTTTATTAGTAAGCTTATTCTTTGATGATTTTAGATATCAAATAATAAAAGCCAGAAGAAAATACAATCAAAAGAAAGCTAATCAAAAAGAAACATTTAACACATTAAAATATCTTTTCACTTAATATCTGCCAAGTATGTCTTGCAATCTTCATCCGTTTTAAACCGATTGGCAAACTCTAGAAGATTTTAACCTTTAAAGATAATAATTTAAATACCTAACTATATAAAGGTACTCTTGTGTACTGGTATTCCCTTTTACAATTGCAAAAGTTTGCTTACTAAAAGGATCTTTTATTTCTTTTCTTACTTTATAAATAATGTCATTAACGTCCTACTAAACAGTTTCTATGTTTTTTTTGGGGGGATTTTTCAAACTTTTATTTACACAGAAAAAAAAGTCTTATTAAAATATTTATTTTTTTATTCATTCGTAAGTTTTATTCTTAATTTAAAATGCCCGAAACACTTTTTTAATTACTAACAATACTATTAACAACAACTCCTTTTAGTTTTACTACCAGCTTTTATCGTTTCTTAAAAATTACACTAATAATAACGTGTAACAATTTCTAAATCAATTTCACTTAACAAGTAGCCTATCTTCCATCTAAATTTTTATCAGAAGAAGCATTAATAAGTCACTCATCATAAAGTCTATTTTTAGCTGTTGTTTTTAAGCTTACAAAAAGATTAAACAAATAGCTACTAAAAGCTTTAATGGTTTCGTCTATTTATAGATTGTATTTTAATACTACCTCTACCTCTAAAAATACACTAGAATAACATATGTTCTAAATAGCAATATAGAGGTCAGTAGTTAGTTACATATAATTTTGTGCTGCTCTACTTTATCCTTTTGAACCATTTTTGTTATTAAGTTATTGAATATTGTTGCTTTACTTTGTGATCGATTAATTCTAAAACAAAATTCATTAAAATATCTATTTAGATTATAGTCACTTACCCAAGAATACGTTGTTCTTATCCAAGATTTCACTTGATGAATCATTGTATGAAGTGCTTTAAAATTCATACCTCCATTACTTTCTATTTGAGTAATATTATAAGCTTTCACAATAGGTCTGTAACCTCTCCATTTGTCGGTTATCACTTTAGCTTCTCGACTGATATGATTCACAAAAATATATTGCAAAGAACTAGCTGAAAAATCTTCGATTCTCATGGCATACATTCTTTTAACTTTTCCATCTTCAGTTAGTTCAACAGCAGTTATAGCTTTCTTTTTCTTAGCATTATAACTTCTTCCTACTTTATCTTTTTCTCGTCCACCCAAAACAAATTCATCCACATGAACAATACCGGTCATAGGACTATTTCCACTACTTTCCATAGCTTCTCTAATTTTGAGCATAAATAAACGTGCAGTCTTTTCTGTTACACTAAAACGAACTGCAACATAACTAGCAGAAAGGCTTTTAGTACTCGTACTCATTTCAAAAACAATAAAGAAAGCTTTTCTAACACCAAACTTTACTTTATGAAAAAGTGTGTTTGATGTAGATGATTCTTGATGAGAGCAAATATTACATGTCCGTGAAAAATCTTTTCTTATTTGAGCCTTTTTATGACCACATTTAACACATTGAAATCCATCTTTCCACTTAATATCTGCCAAGTATTTCTTGCAATCTTCATCCGTTTTAAACCGATCAGCAAACTCTAGAAGGTTTTGTCCTTTAAATATATTCATAATATTACTGTATTTGTTGTTTTTAAAGATATGAATTTAAATACTGACCTCTATAGCAATAATATTGGTTTTACAATAACTTATTTAAATAAGAATAGACCTTTAACTCTTCTAATTGGTATATATAATGCTCCGTTCTGAAATAGTGGTATACTAAAATATTTGTAAAATGAAAATAATACAAAACAAAAAAGCTGAACAATATATTATTGTTCAGCTATAATTACAAAGATTAATTATTTATTTTAAAAAATTAAAAGTTCATTAAAATACTTTTAATCCGTTTTCGCACTTTCCTCTTCTTACCTTTAGATAACTCAAAAGGAAGGGTTATTATTAAGAATATTAACTTAAAAGGAAGTGTTATTTTTTTCATACAATATTATTTTTTTATTGATTTTTTTTGATAATATTTACTAAATACCATAAATAAAATACCACATAACAACCAAGATGGTAGTGTTACAAAAGATAAGAAAACATCAAATTTTATAGAAATAAAATAGAATAACCCAAAACTAATAGCCCAAGCATAAAGAACTGCTTTGTTAACTTGTAACCCAGCAACTTCTGCATAGTTTTTTGTGATACCCCATTTTTCATGGAAAAAGTGCTCAAAGGCTATAATGGCACCAAACGGAGCTAAAATAAATCCATATAATGCTACAAAACCTAATAATTTCATTGCAAATGCGGGAAACAATCCTGCAATAGTTGCAATTACACCTGCTAAAATAGTAACTTTTGCAGTAGAAAGTTTAGGTAAAATTGCTTGAAAAGCTAATCCTGCTCTATAAATTGTTGGGTTTGCGGTAGTCCAACCTGCCAATACTACAGCAATAATACCTAAAACTCCAATAGCATTATAAGCCATAGGTCCAGGAGCCACAGGAGGCGCTTGTCCGTTATTTAAAAATGATAATGCTTCAGGAGATTTTACATATACTGCATAAAGTAATGCTGCAGCTATCCATGCCATATAATGACCAACATACATACCTGCTGCAGTTGCCCAACCAGCTTTAGCTTCTTTTGCAAATCTAAATACAGATAAATCAGACATACCAACATGCATTGCTCCATTTGCAAACCAAGACCAAATAACTACATGCCAAAATGTAAATTTAGTTTGCCCTGGAAATGGCTCTGCTCCTTCTCCCCAAATATTCCAAAAATCAGAAAAACTACTCACTCCTAATTGGCTCAAAGCAACAACACCACAAGCAACAAAAGCAATTACTATAATAGGAGACATCCAATTGGCTGCTTTTGTAACCGTATCATAACCTCTTGCAGCAATTATAGAAATAACTGCACCAATTATAATTACTATCACTACCCATGTCATTCCATTTGGTAATGTATCGTCTAGTTTTGGCATGGGCATGTCAAAAGGAATACCTACTGCTGTTGCCGATACTGTTATCATAGACCCAGCTAAAAAACAAAATAAGATTCCGTTTGCCAGATTATAACCAGTTACTAATTTTTTACCACATATTTTTTCTAATTGATAATATAACGTTAGTCTATTTTTTACTGCAATTTCAGCTGTTAAATACCTCCAACTTAATACTGCTAAAATATTTCCAAATAACAAGCCAACAATTAAATCGAAAGCACTAACACCGGCCGTTAAAAATAATGGCCCAATCATAAACTCTGTACCTGCAGCGTGTTCTCCAGCATACATTCCTATAAAACTTTTCCAATTTTTTAGTTTAGACTTTGGTACGGGAGTTCTTTCAAATTCCCCGCCAACCTCTTCTGTTAAAATGTCTTCTTCTTGGTGATATTGTGTCATACTTATAGTTCTAATTGTTTTTAAGATGAAGAAGTATGCTATATACTTCTACGAATAATTTTATTGTTTTGACGAAAATATACTGTAGGCTTTAAAATCCTATCCTGTACTATGTTGGTTATAGTAAATAAGTTAATTTTCAATAGACAAAAGCTTATTTTATCAAAAATATAGGCTTCAAATTCTAATTTACAAAAAAAAAATAATAGAAATAATAGAATATATTATTGAAAACCAGACTCTTTTCAGGTTACAACAGGACAGCTAAACTATAAGAATAGTGTAACTTTAACTATGATTTGAAAATAATCAAAACGAAGATGAAAAAAATAAAAGTAGGTTTATTTATACCCTGTTATGTAAATCAATTATACCCTCAGGTTGCTATTGCAACTTTAGAGTTATTAGAAAAATTAAATGTAGATGTTTATTATCCTCAAGGACAAACTTGTTGCGGACAACCGTTAGGAAACTCTGGATATGAAGAAGATTCTAAAGGAGCCTGCAGTCTTTTTGTAGAAAACTTTAAAGAATATGATTATATCGTTGGTCCTTCTGGTAGTTGTATATATCATGTAAAACATCACTTTGATATTTTAGAACAAACTCCCGAAGTAATTAGAGTTAGAAATAATGCTTATGAACTTTGTGAATTTCTAGTAAAAATACTCGATGTAAAAGATTTAGGCGCTTCCTTTCCACACAAAGTTGGTTTACACAAAAGTTGCCATGGTTTACGAGGTTTAAAACTAGGCTCTTGTTCTGAAATGATGGGACCTCATTTTTCTACAGAAGAAGATTTATTAAATAAGGTTAAAGGACTAAAATTAATGTCTTTAAGCAGAAAAGATGAATGTTGTGGTTTTGGAGGAACATTTTCTGTTTTTGAAGAAGCAATATCTGTAAAAATGGGAAAAGATAGAGTTCAAGATCATTTAGATAGTGATGTAGAAGTAATAACCGGAGCAGATCATTCTTGTTTAATGCATCTAGAAGGCTTAATCAACAGAAACAAACAACCTTTAAAGGTTATGCATATTGCAGAAATATTAAATAGTAGTTTATAAGTATGAAGCATTCAGAAAAAGCAGAAATATTTAATAAAGATGAAGCTAAAGTAAACTGGCATGATAAGGCACTTTGGTATGTTAGAGAAAAAAGAGACAACTCTGCACATAAAGTAAAAGGTTGGGAGTATTTAAGAGAATTAGGTTCTGGCATTAAAGCTAATGTTTTATCTAATTTAGATGAATATTTAATTCAGTTTGAATCGAACGCTAAAAAAAATGGTATCCATGTTCATTGGGCTTCAAATGCAGAAGAACATAATGAAATTGTAAACAGTATTCTTGTTAAACATAATGCTAAAAAAGTAGTAAAAAGTAAATCGATGCTTACAGAAGAATGCCATTTAAATCCTTATTTGGAAAAAAAAGGCATTGAAGTTATAGATACCGATTTAGGAGAACGTATTGTACAATTAGCAAAAGAACCGCCAAGTCATATTGTGCTTCCAGCAATTCATAAAACAAAAGAAGAAGTAGATGTATTGTTTCAAGAACATTTAGGAACAAAACCAAGTCAAGGAAACCCAGAATATTTAGTAAGTGAAGCACGTAAACACCTTAGAAATAAGTTCTTAAAAGCAGATGTTGCTATTACGGGAGTTAATTTTGCCGTTGCAGATACTGGAGGAGTTGTTGTTTGTACAAATGAAGGAAACGCAGATATGGGTGTTCATTTAGCAAAAGCACATATTGCTTGTATGGGAATAGAAAAAATTATTCCGCAAGAAAAACACTTAGGTGTTTTCTTAAGATTACTTGCAAGAAGTGCTACAGGACAGCCAATAACTACCTATTCTTCTCATTTTAATAAAGCAGAAGAAGGAAAAGAAATGCACATTATTATTGTAGATAATGGTAGAACAGAACAATTAAGTAGAGAAGATTTTAGAGCTTCTTTACATTGTATACGTTGTGGTGCCTGTATGAATACCTGCCCTATTTACAGAAGAAGTGGTGGGCATAGTTATGATTATACGATACCGGGACCAATTGGTTCTATTTTATCTCCAGGAAAGGATTTAAAAAAATACAGTTCATTGCCATTTGCATCTACATTATGCGGCTCTTGTTCTAACGTTTGTCCGGTAAAAATTAATATTCACGAACAACTTTATAAGTGGAGACAAGTAATTGTTAAAGAAGAAAAACAACCAATTATAAAGAAAGCTATTTTAAAAACTGCTGGTGTTGTATTGTCTAAACCTGGCTTGTACGATTTTGCAGGTAAATCTGCTAGATTTGCTTTAAAAAACTTCCCAAAGTTTATGATTTATAATAAACTAAATGCTTGGGGTAAAGCAAGGGATTTACCAGAGGTAAAGAACGATAATTTTGATGAATGGTTTAAAAAAAGAAATAAAGATGGGTAGAGAAGCTATTTTAGAATCGATAAAGAAAAACAAACCAGAACTACTTACAGTTCCTGAAATTAAAAAAGAAATTTTTGCAGAAGATATAAATGTAAAAGAAGTTTTTAAAGACAATATTGTTTTAGTTGGTGGTAGAATAAAAGAAATTAATATAGAAACTATTGATGCTGAAATAAAAGAATCCTACGCAAATGCTAAACGTATTGTTTCTACATCTTCTAAAACTACATTAGGTACAGTTTCTGTAACTAAAAATACAGATCCTCATACTTTAGAAGATATTGATCTTGCTATTGTAGAAGGAGAATTAGGTGTTTCTGAAAATGGTGCTATTTGGGTTACAGCAGATACTAGCATTGTTAGAGCTTTACCTTTTATAACTAACGACCTAGTTATAATACTTGATAAAGAAAAAATTTGTTTACACATGTTAGAAGCATACGACAAAATAAGTAATAGAGATCGTAACTTTGGGGTTTTTATTTCTGGCCCATCAAAAACCGCAGACATAGAGCAATGTTTGGTTGTTGGTGCTCATGGAGCTATGAGTTTAACTGTCTTTTTAGTTTAAAAAAAATCTTATTTTTATAAAATAAAAAACTCAACTAAATATAGTTGAGTTTTTTGTTTTGTATGTATAAATACTACTAGTAGTATTTTGCATATACAACACGAGTATGAAGATATTCTTCCATACCATGTTTACCATCTGCTCCTCCTACTCCAGATTTTTTCCATCCTGCATGAAAACCTTGAATTGCTTCAAAATGCTCTCTATTTACATAAGTTTCACCAAAATGTAAATTATTAGTAGCTTGCATAATATTGTTATAGTTTTCAGAAAATATAGAAGAAGTTAATCCATATTGACAATCATTAGATAATGCAATTGCTTCATCTAAAGAACCAAATTTCATTACTGGTAAAACAGGTCCAAAAACCTCTTCTTGAATAATTTCCATTTGTTGGGTAACATTTGTTAAAAGTGTTGGGTTATAGAAATAACCTTTATCAAATTTATCAGGTCTATTACCTCCAGTTAACACTTCTGCTCCTTCTTTTTTGGCAAACTCCACCATTTCAGAAATCTTATCTAATTGAGATTTAGAAACTAAACTACTCATATCAGCATCTGTACCTGTTAAAGCATCTCCAACAACTACTTCGCTCATTTTTTTAGTTAATTTCTCTACAAACTCATCATAAATACTGTCTTCTACATAAACTCTTTCTGCACAATTACAAACTTGTCCACTAAATATTACTTTAGAAGATACAATTGAATTTAAAGCAAGTTCCATATTAGCATCTGCACAAACAATTGCAGGTGCTTTACCTCCTAATTCTAAAGAAACTTTAGTAATGTTTTCTGCTGCTGCAGTCATAATTTTCTGACCAGCTCCTACACTTCCGGTTAAACTAATAATACCTGTAATAGGACTTTTAGATAATGCATTACCTACAGTTCTTCCTGCTCCACAAACAAAATTTAAAACACCATTAGGCAAATCTATTTTTTGAATAAAATCTGCAAACTCCATAATTGTATTTGGTGCTTCAGAACTTGGTTTAATAACACAGGTATTTCCTGTAATTAAAGAAGCTGCCACTTTACGAGCCATTACAAAAAACGGAAAATTCCAAGGACAAATACCTACAGCAACTCCAATTGGAACTTTGTGTAAATAAATATGTTCTTTTGCACGATCACTTTGAATAATTTCTCCTTCAATTCTACGAGCCCAACCTGCGTTGTAATCAAAATAATCTGCAGTTACATCAATTTCTACTTGCGCTAAACCAATTACTTTTGCTTGTTCTTTAGATAATGTTTCTGCTAAAAAAACACGGTTTTGTCTAATAACATCTGCCATTTTATGTAAAAACTGAGCTCGCTGTATTGCTGGTAAAGCTTCCCAAGCAGGTTGTGCTATTTGAGCAGCTTCTAACGCATTATTTGCATCTTCTACAGTACCAGAAGAAATAGTACTAATAACTTCTTCTGTACAAGGATTTACTATTTCTATTACTGAGGTTGCCTTAGAGTCTACAAACTGACCGTTGATATATTGCTTATAATGTTTCATGTAATTTTGTTATTGTTAATTCTTTTTTACTAAAAAAGTTATTATCCTAAAAACTTCTTTCTTAATTCTTCTACTTGATCATCATTAATTGGAACCATTTTACCTAGAGAGTTTCCTAAAACTATTGACTTTGCACTAAATTCTGCTACTTCTAAATAATCGAATGTTTGTAATAATTTATCTCCAGTAATAATTACAGAATCATTTTCAATTATTAATGCTGTAGCACAATTATCAACCATTTCCGAATTGTTATTCTTTCTAAAATGATTACCATATTTTACCGTATTTATATCTTGTAAAAAGATCCAACTTTCTGGTATTGTTCTTACATTTAAATACTCACCTGTTACACCAAAAGCCATTAAATATGGAGATTGTGTCATAATAATAGAGTTTACATCTGGGTTACGGTTGTAAATTTCTTGATGAATCCAAGAAGCTCTACTAGGTACTTTACCTGCTTCTCTTTTTCCTCCTTTAATTTGTACAATATCATCAACATCAATATCCCATCTATTTAAACCAGTTGGGGTAATTAAAAAATCATTTTCATTCCATCTCATAGAAACGGTACCGTAAGAACTAATCATTAAACCTTGTTCACAAGAACGTTTAACAATATTACAGATTTCAAGTCTTTTTTCTACCTCTTCAGAAGTGTATACTGTTTCTTCCATTTCTGGCAAAACACCTTTTGCTTGCGTTTCAAATTCATCTATTTGTGCATCTGTTAAATACTTTGGTGTACCTATTTGAGAACCATATAAAATGGTACTTGCACAAAACTCTAAAGCTTCAAAACGCTCATAAGCATCTGTTAAATCACTTCCACCTAAAACAGTTCCGTGATTTTCCATAATAATAGCTTTAAAGCCTTTTTTAAACTCTTCGCCAATAACTTTTCCCAAATCTTCACTACCAGGAAGCTCATACTTTGCATAACCAATTGGCCCACAAATATGTCTTGCTTGAGAAATAATATTTGTATTTGGTATTTGACGTACAATACTAAAAGAAACTAATGCTGGTGGATGTGCATGAATTACAGATTTAATATCTGGTCTAGATTCGTAAATTGCTTTGTGAAAAGGAAATTCTGAAGATGGTTTATGTTTACCTAAAATAGTACCATCTTTTTTAACACAAATAATATCTGAAGCCCTTAAAGAACCTTTATCAACTGCAGATGGAGTTACCCAAATATCTCCTTGATCATCTATAATAGAAATATTACCACCAGAAGTGGTTGTCATACCTCTTTTATAAATTCTACTTATTATTTCTGTAATTTGATCTCTTGGGTGAATTAATTTTATGTTCTTAGACATTTTTTATTTTTTTGTTAGATTTGATACTTTAATAAACTTAGCCACTAATAATAAATGGCACATGTTTTTTTAATGCGTAATTTTCTTTTAAAAATTTAGAATTTAATTTTGTATCTGATATTGAAATTGCTGCACCCAAAGCAGACCCTAAAGAAGCTTTAGTAGTTCTTAATTTCATACCTCTTAAATAATGCGATAATAATTTTATATATAAATCATTATCTGTAAAACCTCCATCAATATAGAGTCTATCAATTTTGTGAGTATCTGCAATTCTATTTATACTTTGTACTTGCAGTTGTACCAACTCTATCATTAGATGATGATAAGCTTGCTCAAAATTAGAATATGAGTAAGATGTTTTTACAGGCATATTTTTATCAGAAAACGACTCCCATTTAAATACATGCTGAAAATTTTTCATGATTTCTGAATATACATCAAAATCAAAATCTACAGTTTTATGATAGTCTTTATCTACCTTATACTTTTCTGTTAATTTTGTTACTTGAATCTTATATTCGTTACCTAAAAATAAACGAGAAGACTTTACGGGCTTTCCATTAATTCTCATATAATTTATACAACCAGACGTTACATCACTTTCTGTTAAAGGAGTATCTGTAAAAGGGTTTAAAGCAATGCTCCAAGTACCTGTTGATACTAATACAAAAGGTTTTTTTACACTTCTAACATAAGGCAAAAGTGCCGATGAACTATCATGTATACCAACACCTATTTTAATTCTTTTACCATTGTAATTAATATTTACGCTTGTTTCTGTAGAAACAAGTGGTGGTAGTATTTTATTAATTCCTTCTTTATATACCCAGTCTTGATAATCTTTGGTTTCATAATTCCATAAAGAAGTATGGCAACCTATACTTGTATATTCACTTAACGGAATACCTGTAAAAATAAAACTTAAGTATTGTGGTAAATGAAGTGAATATTTAATTTTTTTAAAAATTTCTGGTTTTGTATGTTTTAACCAATACAACTGCATCCCAGAGTTTAATAAGCCAGATTTTGGTGCACCACTTGTTCTTGTAAGCTCTAATTCTGGACCATATTTTTTATAAAAATCATCAACTACTTTATCATCAATTTCCTTTGTATAATTATACAAAGGAGTTAATGCCTTACCATCTTCATCAATATGAACAAAACTGGCTCCATAGGTAGAAAAATTAATTGCTTTAACGCTAAATTCTTCTGCCTTTAAAATTCTATCAAAAACTTCTTTTAACCATTTTTGTAATGCAGGTAAATTTTCTGTAGGATGCCCATCTTCATCAAGAATTTCATCAAAAGAGATATATTCTTTATGAACTTCTTTAAAGTCTTTGTCAAATAGGAAAAACTTTTTATTCGTTTTTCCTATATCAAAAACAGCGGTTACTTTTTGTTTCATAAATAAATATTATAGACCAGTAGCAACTGTATTTCTACCTCTTTCTTTAATAAGCTCTTCTCTTACATTAAAACTTCTATAAGCATTTATAGGGCTTATAACTCCACCTGTGTTTAAACGTGCTTTTTCTATTAATGGACGTACATCTGTTCTGTATGCTCCTTGAAGAATTTCTTGACATTTAACAACGTCATTTGCTTCTTGTGCAGCTCTTAATAAATTTTGATCTACTAAAAGTGCTTTTGCATATGCTTCTTGAATTGCTTCTAAAGATTGAATTAAATCTTCTAATGGATCTTTAATATTATGACTCGCATCAATCATCCACGCTAAATCTGGGTTTTGAGGATTGTTTTCCATACCATAAACCAATTCATTAAAGATTAAAAATAATGCATAAGGTTTAATACTACCAACGGTTAAATCATCATCTCCGTATTTACTATCATTAAAGTGGAAACCACCTAATTTTCCTTTTAGTTGTAAAATAGAAACAATTTGTTCTATATTACTATTTGGTAAATGGTGTCCTAAATCTACTAACGTAAATGCTTTGTCTCCACAACCATTAGCTAACATTAAAGAAGCTCCCCAATCTTGTATAACAGTGCTATAGAAATTTGGTTCGAAAGGTTTATATTCTATTAACAATTTCCAATCATCTGGTAAACCTTTATAAATTTCTATTAAACTGTTTTGTGTGTTTTGAAAAGCTGTTTGAAAATTATTTTGACCAGGAAAACAAGAACCATCTGCTAACCAAACCGTTAAACTTTTAGATCCTAATTTGTCTCCAATTTTTATAACATCTAAATTATGTTGAATTGCTTGTTCTCTAGCAGCCTGACTTGTGTTACTTAATGAGCCAAACTTATAACTTTCTTTTGCGTCTTTTTGATCTTGAAAAGTATTAGAATTAATAGCATCAAATTTAATATTTAAACCATCTGCCTTTTCTTTAATTGCTGCATAATCAGAAGGAACATCCCAAGGAATATGTAAAGATACAGCTCCTGCAGTTTGAGTTAAACTGTGTAAAACCCCTACATCTTCTATTTTTTGTTCTAGTGTAGATGGTTCTCCAAAATGAGAAAACCTACCAAAACGTGTTCCTCCAGCACCTAATGCCCAACTAGGAATTGCTACTTGAAATTCTGATAATTTAGAAACGATGCTTGCTACATCATGTCCTTTTTTTGTTAACTGTCCTGCAAGAAAATCTAATTTTTCTGAATGATTTTCTAACCCTTTTTTGTTGTACTCAAAGATTTGCTCTTTACTTACTTTCATGTTTTAATTCTTACAAAAAAAACTTTTATAAACATTGAATTTATAAAAGCTTTTTTCTATTTATAAATTACTTTTTTTTTACTATCTAACAAAGGCATTTGCCATACCACCATCAACATTTATAATGTTTCCTGTAGATTTATCTAGAATTCCTACTAAAGAAAATACTCCGTTTGCAATATCATCTGGGGTAATAATTTCATTTAATAGATTTCTTTTTGCATAAAATGCTGGCAATTCTTCTACGGTAATTCCATTTGCTTTTGCTCTACCTTCTGCCCAAGCACCTTCCCAAATTTTACTACCTACAATAACTCCATCAGGGTTTACTGTGTTTACTCTAATTTTATCTTTTCCTAACTCTGCAGCTAATAAACGTACCATGTGCTGTTGTGCTGCTTTTGCAGTTCCGTAAGCTACATTATTTGGTCCTGCTACCAAACCATTTTTACTTGCTATGGCAATATAATCTCCTCCAAGACCTTGTTTACGCATAATTGCAGTAGCTTGTTTTGCTAAATCAAACTGACCTTTTACTAAAATACTTTGTAAAATATTCCAATCTTTATCAGTAGTATCTTCTAATGCTTTAGAAATTGCTAAACCTGCACTGTGTACAATAATATCTACACCACCAAATTCTATACATGCTTTTTTATAAGCAGATGCAATAGAGTCTGTATTTGTTACATCACAAATAGCATAAGTAGAAACATCTCTTTTATAAGTTGCGTTTGCTTTAACTAAACTTTCTTCATTAATATCCGTTAAAACAATATTTGCTCCTTCGGCTGCTAATTTATCTGCAATTGCTTTACCAATTCCTCCACCAGCTCCTGTAACTAATGCTACTTTACGAGATAAAGGTTGTTCTTTTGGCATACGTTGTAATTTTGCCTCTTCTAATAACCAATATTCAATATCAAAAGCTTCTTGTCTTGGTAATGACGTGTAAGAAGTAATTGCTTCTGCTCCACGCATTACATTAATAGCATTGATATAAAATTCGTTTGCTACACGAGTTGTTTGCTTATTTTTTGCAAAACTAAACATCCCTACTCCTGGGTAAATAATAATTACTGGGTTTGCATCTCTAACTGCAGGGCTATTTTCTTTTTTACAAGTATTGTAATAGTCTAAGTACTCTTGTCTGTAAGCTGCAAAAGCAGGCTCTAACTTTTTAAGAATTGCAGCTGCATCAGATAAATCTTCGTTTTTATCTAACGTTAAAACTAAAGGTTGAATTTTTGTACGCAAGAAGTGATCTGGACAAGATGTTCCCATAGGAGCTAATCTTTCTAAATCATTACTATTAATATATTCCAAAACAACTTCTGTGTCAGAAAAATGACCAATCATTCTGTTTTCTGAAGAACACAAACCTCTTAACAAAGGCATTATTTGAGCCGCTTTTTCTAAACGCTCTTCTTTAGGTAAGCTTTCTAATTTTTGACCACCAAAAACGCTTCCTTTTTCTTTTATCTTTTTTTCTATAAATTCAGAAGCCATTTCAATAACTTCCAAACTATTTACATAACATTCGTAAGATGTATCTCCCCAAGTAAATAAACCATGAGACCCTAAAACAATTCCTCTAATACCAGGATTGTCTTCTAAACATTTTTCTATTTGAAGACCTAAATCAAACCCAGGACGTTGCCAAGGCACCCATCCCATAGTGTCTCCCCAAATTTCTTTGGTAACTTTTTCACTGTCTTTTGCTGCAGCAACTGCTATTAAAGCATCTGGATGCAAGTGATCTATATGTGCAAATGGTAATAAACCATGTAAAGGAGTATCTATAGAAGGTGCTTTACTATCTAAATCGAAAATACAGTGGTTAAATAATCCAACCATTCTATCTTCATCTTCTAAACCTCCGTAAACATTTTTTAAATCGCGTAATCGGTTTGTATAAATCCCCGCAATACCACTTCTGTTTAAAGTTCCTATATCTCCACCAGAACCTTTTATCCACATTACCTCTACCTCTTCGTTTGTAAGTGGGTCTTTTTCTGTAGTTCTACAACTAGTGTTACCACCTCCGTAATTTGTAATTCTTAAATCGGCTCCTAAAATATTTGATCTATATAAAAACAAATCAACTTGGTTATCTCCAAATGATAATGCCTTTTCTTCGTCCCATAAGTAATCTACGTAATTAAAAGTTTTTGTTTTATTTTCCATATTGGTTTCTTAGTTATAAAAATATTACATCAAAAATATATCTCATAGCAAACTTTTGTATCCTGTACTGTACCGTGTCCGCATAGATTATGCTTATAAATTTAGATATTTTATTGTTTTTATATTATTTGAAGATAAAATTTACAAAATTTTCTACTTAATTAATTTATACAACTTATTTATTTAAGAGCATTATAAATAAAAAAAAAGAGCTATACTTCTCTATATCATTGGACTCAACAAATAAAACAGGATAGTACAGGTTAGTGCAGGACTCTTTAAGTCTACTTTAAAGTTAATTTTGGGTTAAATATTGAAATTTACAAAAGTTATTCTGTTATAATGTAATATTTCACTTCTATAGTTGATAACAACAAGTTAAATATTTATAAAGGAACACACATGGAAAAATATAAATATATTAAAATTGATGAAAATTCAAGAATACCAAAGTATCAACAAATAGTTGACCAAATTATTGAAAACATCTCTAAAGGAAATTTAAAAATAGATGAAAAAATTACTTCTATTAATAGATTTAGTGAAGAATTTTATCTTTCTAGAGATACCGTAGAAAAAGCATATAGCATTCTTAAAGAACGAAAAATAATTACCTCTATTAAAGGGAAAGGTTTTTATGTAACAAGAACTAAATTAATATCTAAAGTTAATATTTTATTCCTAATTAATAAATTAAGCTGGTATAAAATGGAAACCTATTATTCTTTCTTAAATAGTATGGGTCCAAACTCTTTTGTAGACTTACATATTTATCACTGTGATGAATCTTTATTTTTAAATTTATTAAGTAAGCATAAAAAAGCATACGATTATTATGTTATTATGCCGCATTTTAAAACAAAAGATAACGAGCACGCAAGTACTACTGTAGCTGTTTCTGAAGCTATTAGTAAAATTCCTAAAAATAAACTTATTATAATGGATAATGGGAAAGTTCCTATAGATGATAACATTATAACAGTTTATGAAGATTATGAAAATGACATCTACAATGCTTTAAATGAAGGCCTCGAAAAAATTTCAAAATATAAAAAGCTAATTCTTATTTACCCACAAAAAACTATATATCCTTATCCAAAAAGGATTAAACATGGTTTTAAAAAATTTTGTATAGAACATAACTTTGATTTTGATATTATAGACAAAGTTTATAACGATATGGTACTTATAAACGGTGATTTATTTATTACCATAGAAGAGGATGATTTGGTACAGTTAATTGATCAAATACGAGAAAAAGAATTTACCTTAGGTAATAACATGGGGATTATTTCTTATAATGACACCCCACTAAAAGCTCTTTTAGGCATTACTGTTATTTCTACAAACTTTAAAAAAATGGGTGAAATAACCTCTCAAATGATTTTAAATAAAGAAAAAGGAAAAATTAAAGTCCCTTTTAAATTTATAAATCGCAATTCTTTATAGAATACTTCATTTTTTTTGTTAAAAAAGATCTTTACTTATCTTTTCTTAAGAAAAAGTTATATTTTTAATTTATTAAATTTTCTTTAGTATGGATATGATTAAATATATAAAAATTGACAAAGATTCGAGGGTACCTAAATACCAGCAAATCATTGATTCAATAATTCATAATATTTCTATTGGAAATTTAACTATGGATAAAAAAATCCCTTCCATAAATATGTTTAGTGAGGAATTTTACCTTTCTAGAGATACCGTAGAAAAAGCTTATAGCATTTTAAAAGAACGAAATATTATTACCTCAATTAGAGGTAAAGGATATTATATTTCTAGAACAAAACTAATATCTAAAGTTAATATTTTATTTTTAGTAAATAAATTAAGCTCTTATAAAATGAGGACTTACAATCATTTTATAGATGCTATCGGAGCCAATTCTCATACCGATTTACATATATATCATTGTGATGAAACTTTATTTTTAAATTTATTAGATAAAAATAAATCTGCATACGACTATTACGTTATTATGCCGCACTTTAAAACGGATGATTCTACTCATATTAGTTTTACAGAAAATGTAGTTAAAGCAATAAAGAAAATACCCAAAGAAAAATTAGTGCTTTTAGACAATATTAAGAAAAATCTTGACATTGAAAACTGTATAGAAGTTTTTCAAGATTTTGAAAATGATATCTATTCTGCGCTCAATGAAGGTATAGCTAAAATAAAAAAGTATAAAAAAATTATGCTTATTTATCCTGATAAAGCAATTTACCCATATCCTCGCAGAATTTTACACGGATTTAGAAAATTCTGTGTAGAACATAAATTAGATTTTGAAGTTTTAAATGAAGTTTATGATGATATGATCTTAAAAAAAGGAGATTTATTTATTACTATTGAAGAATCTGATTTAGTAAATCTTGTAAAACAAGTAAGAGAAGATGAATACGTACTAGGTGATGAAATAGGTATTATTTCTTATAATGACACTCCTTTAAAAGAATTACTAGGTATTACTGTAATGTCTACAGATTTTAAAATTATGGCAGAAACTGCAGCAGATATGATTTTACATAAAAAAAGAGGAAAGGTAAAAGTTCCTTTTAATTTTATTGAAAGAGAATCTCTTTAATTTTAAGCAAACATTAAGTTGTTTTCTAAAACCTAAATTTAATAATCATCTGAAAGTACACTGCTTTTTTTTATAAAAACTATTAAAAGATTAAAACACGGTAGTTCTAATAAATGCGTATATAATTTCATCTTTAAATAATTCAATTATAAATTATTTAAAGCTTAGATTCAAAAGTTAAATCCACTACTTTTAAAGTACTTTTTTTTCTTTTTCGCTTTGGTTGGTCTTGTACCATTATAGATAAAACACCTTCGTTTTTCCATCTATAAAAATCGCCTAACATATCATTAATAAAAGGACCTTTTACCACATGTGTTATGCTCCAATCTTTCCATTTGTTTTTAGCAGTTGCCGTAGCTATAACCAAATTATTATTATCATTACCAGCATAAATCATAATTAAATTATCTTGCGTATCGGCAAATATTTTTGGACGATTACCTACTTTTAAATTCATTTCAAAGTGATGCCATTTACCTGTTGTATCTCTCCAGTAATGATGATAACGTTTCGCCTCTTTTGGACCCCAGCGTGTTTCGCCTAAAAAGCTACCTGCATCTTTTATAGTTTGTTCTGTAGAATGATACATAACAACGTGCACTTGGTTTTTAGAATCAATTGTTTGCCCTTGGTCATTCATTAACCCCAATACATGCGGTATAGATTGCACAACAACACCTGGCGAATTAACTTGTGTTATATTTTCTAAAGGTTTTCCTGAATTATTGTTCCAAGAATTACCATTATCTTCACTATAAACATAAACTAAATCGTGGTTAGCACCTTGGCTATCTTCTCTCCAAGTCCAAGTTGTATGAAGAATGCCATTGTTATCATAATCATATCCGTTAGGATAAGAACATCTAGATTCACTAACTCCTAATTGATCTTTAAAAATGCCCTCTGCACTATCAATTTGGTGTGTGTTTCCCCAAGTTCCCGTTTCTGCATTATAGTCTACCAACATACGATCTCCGTTACCAGAACCACGAACACGATAGTTAAATTGAAGATTTCCGTCTGGAGTTTGCCAAAATTTTGGATAGGTAATAACTATGGGTTTATCTTTTTCTAATTCGGATATAATTGGTCCAAAAGCAGCAACATTCCACGCCATCGTTTCTGGGTTGTTTGCCAATCCTTTTTTAGAAACACGGTAATGTAAGTCATCAACATGATGATCGAAAGCTAAATGTATTGTGCCATCATTAGGACAAATACCCATAGAAATACAATTATGCGAATCGTTACTTTTAAAGTGATAATCTAAAAATTGAATGGTATTCCACGATCCATTTGGCAACTTTCGTCTACTTAAACAAACACGACGATCAGCATTATAATGTACCAAATATTGAAACCCTTTATGTGAAATTAATGCATCTTTTTGAAACGTACGTCCGTTTATACCACTAGAAAACCTACCATTCACTATAAGTGCATTTTTGTCTACAACAGAAATATATTCTTTAACAACCTTTACCTGCGAAAAAACAGGACATATTAAGACCAAACAAAATGTTGAGACTAATAATATTTTGTATGCTGATAAATTCATTTTTAATTATTTAAATATTTTGAATGCACTTTTTTCTTGATTACTTGTTACTTTGTAAATTTTAAAACGCAACGTTTCTCCATCACCAATATACAAACTATAAGTGCTTTTATTTTTTTCTTCCTCTACTCTTACAATGCCAAAACGCCCTTTAAATGTTAAATTCAATTTAATATTATTGTAAGTAGCATTCTGGTTTTCTTGCGAAATTATATAATCTGTAATAACACGTTTTTTTACTTTTGATACCACCTTAGCGCCTACTATTTTAGCACCATCCATTAAAGGTTCTATACTTTGTACACTTGCTTTTTTAGTGGTTGATGGTTCTAAAACAGCAATAAAAGGTCTGTCCCAAGCTTCACCTTTTTGGCGTATGGCTAACACTTGTGTTTTTTTATTTATATAATCTCCTTCTGCTTCTCTGGTTGCCGGCGTTAGTGCTTTTGTATAGGTTCTATTTGTTCCTTTTGGCACAAACATATGCATATAACGCTTATCATCATTTATATCAAACCTAATATTAACAGCCTTGTTGGTAGACTTCGTAACTTTTGTGTTTTCAAAATAACGCCACCCAGGAGATTGCACTGGGTCTCCAATATCATTTTTATATTGATTTGTTGGAGTTACCTTTAAAACATCATCTTTACGGTTTGTAATTATGGTTTCATCACCAATATTATGATAAATATAATCATGAAATTTATTTTCATTTAAAGATTTAGATCTAAAAACATCTAAATAATAAGCGGTTTTGTCGCTGGTTCTAATTGTACTTAATGTACGTTGCTGTGTTGCTTTATTAACATCATCGTTTAAAAATTGGGTTGCAAAACTAAAGTTTTTACTAATTGGGTTTTCTAAATGTTTGGGTTCCGAAGCTATATTAACCGTTTTATTTTGCCAAACATACGCCCCATCTTTCCAAGATCCGGGCTGTAAACCATGAGAAGTTCCATTTATAATTACGGTATTATTACCCGCATAGAGTCTAAAATAATTTTCGTGTAATGGTATTTTTCTTTCGGATACAGATTTTGGAAGTCCTGCATTAGGTGCCATAATATAACCTGCTCCATAAAGCTCCATAGAAATTCCTGTTAAATGAGAATGCACATAATGCGCTCCGCCAATAATACCCGATAAACCATATAATTCATTATTTTTTTCGACATAATTACGCTGCAAAGCAACACCTGCATGTTTTACTAAAACTGTTGGTTTATTAAAATTAATATCACCTTGAGTATGTGCTGGAATAGGAAGTCCCCAAAACAATTCTAGAGGTTTAAAATTATTAAAAATGTCATTAGTAATACGTGGTTTATATCCGCCTTGGGCGGTGTATGCTTGACTTAATGCTATTTGGGCTTGCTTTTTTAAATTAGAATATCCGCGTCTTTCTGCAATACTTAATGTGTACCTATAAAGGTCTTGTGTTCCATCATTGTTTCGTTTAGAATCTCCAAAACGAACAAATTTTCTGTTAGGATGTCTTAAATGATCAAAAAGGAAATTACCTTCAAAAATATTTTGATAATCTTGAGTTACATTCATTTCTGGATGAATTCTATCAACTATATTCAACACCATTGTTATAATAGGCATAAAACTATAACTTAATGATTCTGGCCAAATACCTTGCTCTCCAAACATAGGTAAAATGGTATTTTTAAATGAGTTTTGATGCGCTGTACCTTTTTGCCAAAAGACATTAAATAAACGATTACGTTCTGCATCATCATCAATACAAAATATACTAAATAATGCGCCAGGAGCTGTAAGTATAGGGTGATTAGAAACTATTTTACCGTGTTCGTCTGGTTTACCGTACTCTTGCATTACATTACCAACTATATTTGCAATGGCTTTTTGAGCTTTATTATTATTGAAAGCTACACGAGTATTTTTTGCTTTGTTGTATACCTTTATATTAGGCTTTGTTAAATAATTATATATAAAATCGTAAGCGATAGCAAAGGGAGCATAAGTGGTTCTTGGATCAAAAAACTCATTACCACAAATAGTGGTTGTTTCTGGGGTTAACGGTGCAATAACATCTATATAATACGCTAAAATATCGGCAGAAAATTGCGCGTACTTTTCATCTTTAGTCAAAAAATACAACATTCCTGATTCTGATGCTAGTGTTAAAACGTTATTGTGTCCAGCGGCTATAGGGCTTGCTTTTCGTTCTGTGTTTTCACGATCATGTTTAGCAAAATCTGGAATAGTACTTAAAATAATATTAGGATTACTTTGATGTATCTTTAATTTAGTATCAACACGTTTATGTAATTGGTTTACAACACTTTTTGCCCAATCATATTTGTCTATTTTCTCTAAAAGATCTGCTCTTTCTGCTTCGGTTACCCAAATAACAGGGTGTTTTAGAGATTGTGCTTGTAAACCCTTAAAAACAAAAAGATTTACCATAACCAAGGTTACTAATACTATTTTTTTTAATATCATATTTTTTAATTATAACTTCAATTTAAAAACACCTGGTACACATTTTAATAGTTTATTTTAACTAAAAATGTATACTAGGTGCATTTATTTACAATGTGCTACGTTAAATAAAACTTTCTTATTCTGCAGTTAATCTTGCCTTTTGTTCTTTAAAATAAGGCTGATAATTGTATGCAGAATTTTTATCCCATTTTCTATTTACTTTTGGCAAATATTTTTTAAGTTTTTCAATTTCATTTGCATATTTAGGGTTTTCTGCTAAGTTTGTAAATTCGTTTGGATCATTACTATGGTCGTATAATTCTTGCGAACCATCTTCATATTGTATAAAACGAAATCCGTTAGCTTTTACAGCATGATTATTCATCCCATAAGTAGTAAGAGCATAAGCATTCTTTACTTCTTTTTCACTTGTCATGGTAGATACTAAACTAACCCCTTCATTTCTATCGTAAGCAGGAAGATTACATAACTCTAAAAGTGTTGGGTAAATAGACAGCATTTCTACTGGCGTATTAACTACCTTGCCTTTAGGTAAGTTTGGCGCAGCAAACATTAATGGTGCTTTTGTTGCTGGTTCCCATAAAGCATGCTTAGCAAAAGTTCCTTTTTCGCCCATTCGATATCCATGATCAGACCACAACACTATTACGGTATTGTTAGCGTATTCACTATTTTCTAGCGCATCTAACACACGCCCCACCTCATAATCTACATAACTAATACATGCCAAATAAGCTTGTATAATTTTTTTCCACTCTCCACTTTCTTTTGCCCATTTTGTAGAAGGCATCATTGGTAAATCGTTAATGGCAAGACCTATTGGAGGTACATCATTTAAATCATCCTCTAAATACGGAGCAACGTCAATGCCCTCTATTGGATGCATATCAAACCATTTTTGAGGCACATAAAAAGGCACATGAGGTCTTAAAAAACCTACTCCCATAAAAAATGGTTTGTTATAGTTTCTTTTTAAACGTTCTACCGCCCAATTTGCAGATTTATGATCTGGCATTAAAGAGTCTTGCTCAGGAAAAGCGCCCCAATCTGTGCTGGTATGTCCGTAGTTTTTATTTGCTGTTCCAACACCGTCCCAAACAAAACGTTTTTTTGGTAATGGACCAAAGCCATTAACACGCCCTCCTTCATCATCAAATAAACCTTTTGGTGCGTATTTATGAAACAACTTTCCTATTCCCATGGTATGGTAGCCGTTATTTTTAAAATACTCAGGTAAAAAGGTAATTTCTTTTGTTGATGGATTATCAGGACGACGAATTTTGTCATCAGAAATCATACCATAAATACCTGTTGTAGAAGGACGTAAACCCGTCATTAACGATGCTCTAGATGGGCCACATAATGGTGCCTGACAATGTGCATTTGAAAACAAAACTCCTTTTGCTGCCAACCTATCTATATTAGGCGTTTTGGTATTAGAATAGTTATTTAAACATCCCAACCAAGTATTTAAATCATCAACAGCAATAAATAAAACGTTGGGGTTTTTAGGATGTAATTCTTCTGCTGTTTTTCTATCTTTAGTAGTACAAGTTAAAAACAGCAACGGTAACAATACTAAGTAACATACTTTTTTCATCTTTTTATAGTATTATTTAACAATTATTTTTTTTGTGTGTTGTTTTCCAAAAGAATCTCCAATCACTAAAAAGTACAATCCACTTTTCATCTTACTTTCTTTTACATCAATAAAAAGCTCTTCTTTACCCGAATTATTACGATATACTTTTTTACCTAAAACGTTGTAAATACTCAAACTTTCCCAAACCATTTTAGTTAATTTTATTGTAAACGAATTAATTGTTGGGTTTGGGTACACTTTTATTTCTGATTTATTTGTTATGATATCTTCTGGCAATGACAAACTTTTTAATTTAAATTCAAAAGAATCTAAATCAAAACCAAAATCTAGTAAACTAAACCTTAACACATGGGTTCCTGCTTCTAAATCAATACTCCCTATAGTCTCGGTTAAATAAGTACCAGAACCTGTATTCGTTAATATTATATCGCTTAAAAATGTAACATTTTCATCAGGAAAAGACACTGTAAGCTGCTTAAATGCAGGGCTTCGTCTTGTTTGATGCGTTACTTCTAAATCATAATTACCAGATTGAGCAACATCAATAGTAAACTCTAACCATTCTCCAGATTTAATATCTCTAACAGTTTCGCCATTCGTACTAATATCTACCATTTCAGTAGGTCTAAATGATGAGCTATTTTGATTTTTTTTATCCCAATAAGCAATATCAATACCTCCATTATCATAATGTTCAAATTCTATTTTCCCCGGAATTGAATGTGGTTTGTTGTCTGTAGTATATGCCCATTGATTAGGAGTTAAAATGGTAAGCGTTCTTTCTTCTATTTTACCTTCTGAATCTTTTACCTCGATTTTAATTAAATATGAAAGTTCTGTCATATTTGTTAATTCTGGTATTGATGACCATACGTAAGGTTCCTCTGTTAAAGTGCCTACATTTACATTATTTACATATAGTGTAGCTTCAGTAAAATCGGATCCAACAATGGCTTCTACCGATAAATCACTTCCTTTTGGTATTTCTTGATTATTCTTCAAATCTTTAAAACCTACAACACGACTTAAATCTGCCGAAACTTCAATAACTTTTTGTCCCTTTTTAGTTGTATCTGCATTCAATGAATGCTCTCCATAAGTAAGACTAGTTCCTTCTCCAATATATAAAGTAACGTATGCCTTATCTAAAGTTTGCTCATGACGCACCACTGCAAAATGCCCTGTAAACTCAATTCCAACATCAGGTAAACTCAATACTTTAGATGCATCTTCTTGACAAATTACATAATCTGTAACTACTTTATCGCCTATTTGACTTTTTACTTTTGCTCCTACAATAACATTTCCTCTATACAAATGCTCTGTAGATTTTACGCTTGTATTGGTAGATTTAGAAGGTTCAAAAATATATACATAAGGTTTATTCCAAGCTTCACCTTGTTGTCTTACAGCTACAATTTGCGTTTTTTTATTAATATAGCCCCCTTTTGCTTCTCGGGTTGCTGGTCCAAGTGCTTTTGTATATTCTCTAGAAACACCAGAAGCAGCAAACATATTCATGTAGGTATTGGTTTCATTTAAATCAAAACGAACTTGTATTGCGGCATCTGTTGATTGTGTAACGTTAGTATCTTCAAAAAAGCGCCACCCTGGAGATTTCTGTAGGTCTCCTATATCATTTTGATATCTAGTGGTTGCAGAAACAGGTAATTCTGTTCCATCCATTGTCATAATGTTTGTAACATCTCCTAAATTGTGATAAATATAGTCATGAAAATTATTAGTCCCTAAAGATTTAGAGCGGAACATATCAAAATAATAACCCGTAGTTTCACTTGTTCTAATGGTACTGAGTGTTCTTTTTTGCTGATCATTATTTACAGTATCATCTAAAAACTGCGTAGCAAAACTAAAATTCGGATTAATTGGATCTTCTAAATGTTTTGGTTCTGCAGCAACATTAACAGTTGTATTCATCCATAAATACGAATCTGTATTCCAAGAGCCTGGTTGTATCCCATGAGTAGTACCATTTACAATCATGGTATTGTTACCTGCATGTCTCCAAAAATAATTCTCATGTTCAGGTTCTTTTCTTTCTGCAAGTGTTTTTGGTAATCCAGCATTAGCAGACATAATATAATCTGCGCCGTATAACTCCATAGTAATTCCAGTAGCATGAGAATGTACATAGTGTGCCCCCTCCAATAATACCACACAGCCCATAATCTTCATTATTGTCTTCTACATAATTACGTTGTAACGCTACACCTGCATGTTTAATAACTACTGTTGGTTTCTGAAAATTAATTTCTCCTTCTATCGTTTCAGGTATATTTATCCCCCAAAATAATTGTTCAAAAGCGTAAAAGTTTCCAAAAGTAGATATAGGCACAGGTGGATTGTAGCCTCCATCAGCATCATATGATTGTTTTAATGCAACTTTAGCTTTTTGCTCATAGGAATCAAAGCTTTTTCTAGAAGCCAAATTTAATGTATATCTATACAATTGCGCTGTACCATCATTATCTCTATGCGAATCTCCATAACGCACAAAACGTCTATTTGGCATTCTTAAGTTATCAAACAAAAAGTTCCCATCTAGAATATGCATATTATTATTCATTACATTTAATTCTGGTTTAAGTCTATCCACTAGGTTCAATACCAATGTAATATTCTGCATAAAACTGTAACTCACTGCTTCAGGCCATATACCTTGTTCTCCAAACATAGGTAAGATGGTTTTAGTAAACGAATTTTGCTCTTTTGTACCTACATTCCAAAACACATTAAACATACGTTCTCGTTCGGTATCATCTTCTACACAAAGAATGCTAAACAACACACCTGGCGCTCTTAATATAGGATGATTGCTAACCGTTTTTCCATATTTAGTATCTGCTCCACCATGTTCATGCAATGCATTCATAGCTATATTATAAACAGCTGTTTGTGCCTTTGTGTTATCAAATGCAATCTTAGTACCTGTAGATTTCTGATACACTTGTGTACTTGGTAACTTTAAGTAGTTTACCATAAAATCATAAGCTATTGCAAATTGTGCGTAGCCAGATCTGGGATCATAAAAATCACTTCCACTCATTGCTGTATTACTTGGCGTTCGTGAAGCAATTTGCTCTATATAATACCAAAGAATATCTGATGCAAACTGTGCATATTTTTCTTCTCCAGTAAGATGATAAATCATCGCTGCGTATGATGCATAATTAAGTACTTTTGAATGTGCCCCATTTGTTATAGCCTGAGATTCTGACAAGTTATCATCTGTAGCTAATGCTGGTATTGTATTAAGAATTGCTAAAGGATTTGTAATGTGGGTTGAAACTTTATCATCTACAGCAGCTTTTGCTTTTGTTACAATACTACTTGCCCAGTTGTAATCATTAATTTTAGATAAAACCTCTGATTTATCTGAAGCCGTTGTCCAAATAACTGGATGTTGCAGAGATTGTGCTGATAGAAACAACACCTTAAGCAAAAATAAAGTTAATAATATTTTTTTCATTTTATTTAGTTTAATATTTTAAATATTATTTTATATTTTTTACTACTGATATATTAATTTTAACAGGCCCTAAAAGTCCTGAAGTTAACAATGCATCATTTTTATTATAATGCTTCCATGATGAAAACGTAGTTCTATTTGAAGGTCGTTGTGTATTATTTAGCAACCAATCTGGTAAGCTTTTTGTTTTTTCTCCTTTTCTTTCAAAATCTAACGATAAATTTTCGTCTCCAATTAAACGATTTGGCCACAGGTTGGTTACCCTAACTTCTAGCGTATTTTGTCCTGCTTTTACAAAATCATCAATATTAATTCTAAACGGTGCTTTCCACAATATACCTGCATTTTTACCATTTATAATTACTTCTGCTATTACACCAACACTTCCTAAATCTAACTCAAAAGAGGTGTCTTTTTTAAATATCTTTTTAGAAATATTAAAGTTTTTTTGATATGCTGCTGTTCCTGAATAATATTTAATAGCATTATTATCTGAATTAGACCACGATACCAAATTATTAAATACGGTTTTAATTGGTGTACTTAAATTTTCTTTAAATTCTATATTCCAGTCACCTACTAACTCTATTGGTTTTGGAACCGATTTTACTTTAATCGTTTTATTCTTACCCAAAGAAGTTTGGTATGTTATTTCTCCTGGATAAGGTGTTACCCAATTTACTTTTCCATTAGTATTAACCAGTTTTGTTTTAGAAATATCTTTAGACAGATTAAGCACTCTTCCTTCCGGAACAGAAACAACATGCTCTACCCCATCCGTAGAAAAAGTAACACGCAATACTTTGTTTTTACCTTCGGGAACATTACCATCTATTAAAGATTTTTCTATCGGAATTTCTAAAACTCCAGAGGATACCATGCCTTTAATTTTCTCTGTAATATCAAATATTTTATAATATTTAGGTACCTCTTTAGTTTCTGGCTTAAACTTTCCAAAAACTGCTTTTAAAATGGTTAAAGATCCTTTATCAGTAGCATCTATATTTACAAACTCTCTTTCTTCTACGTATATTCGCTTGATTTCTTCACCTATTTTATATTCCATTCGAAATTCCTTTTTGTACCCCATTGCAGGATCACAATCGCAAAATTGCCTTCCAGCCTGTAGTTTTAACTTATTATCCACTACAGCTGCCTTTACCTTATCGGTGATATCTACCAATCCGTCTTGTAAAAACGAGCCATATTCTGCCTTAATAATTTTTAAATTAGATAAAGGTTCTAACTGAGGTTTTTTAAGTGTTTCCGAAATTTTTGTAATATGAGCAGATGCAGCAACTGGTTTTCTAAATATAACAAAAACAGATGCTTCCATACCTAATTGAATAGGCACGCTTGTTGTTCCGTCTTCATTATCTACCCAAACAGCAAGACTTTTAACCTCACCACTTTCTGAATTCCATAATTCTGGTTGCTTTCCATTAACTCTAAATCGTCCTGTAATTTCTCTACTTTCTTTTTTAGCATTGGCAATAAAATAGATATCTGCATCTTCTGTTTTTCTGTGGATAAAACTGATGTCTGATGCATCTCCTTCTTCAATTCTAAAATCAGAAGGTGTTTTACTTTTTGATAAAAATTCTTCTATTGTTATTTTTTTTACCAAACCAGAATTCCATAAGTTTTCTGCAAGTTTATCAATCTTATCATCACTTTCTGGGTAATTCTCCAAACTTGGAGATTTATAAGGACGCTCACCAATTACCTTTGCACCAGCTTTTGTAAGTGCTGCTATTTTAGAAAGTGTTTCAGGTTTCATCCAACTAGAAGTTGGTAAAACTAAAACTTTGTATTTATTACCAACTGATGTATAAATATCTCCATTTTTAACAGTTAATCCTGCTAATTTATTGGCTCCAATTAAATCATAATCAAAACCCATCGCTTTAATTTCTGGCATTAAAAAAGCTGTGTTAGGAGATGATTCTCCTGTAAAAACCAAAACATCGGCTACATTTTGACCTTGTTGAAGTAAAAATTGAGACCTAGCAATATAATCCATAAAACCTTTTCCTTGACTCCACCATGTATTTAATCGGTTAAAATCTGTACCATGATAACTTAACGCTAAACCAGGAGCTGCATCCCAAGGTTGGTGTACATACGTATGAAAAATAAAACGCGTAATACCTTGTGCCCAAGCTTGGTCTCCTATAGATTTTAAAACAGCAGGATGCTCGTCCCAACCACCAATTCCTGTAAAAGACTCGGCACCAACAATAGAACTTCCGTTTAAATGTGCTATCGAAGAAACGAATTTAGGCGAATCGAAAAACGGATAGCCACCACTCCAAAACTCACACATTACTATATCTCCAGTTGCACCAACTTGCATATTATCAAAAGGTCCCCAGTATGGTTCTACAGAAAATTTCATGCCGTTTTCATGACATAATTCGCCAAAATGAGCATAATAATTTTTTGCCATTAAATCTCCTATCGTTCTTCTAAAATCCCATAAAAAACGTTCTGATACTTCACCACTTTCTACGTAATAACCTGCTAAAGTTGGTAAATAGCTTGTTAAATTATAACCTCTTAATTTTTTAAATTCAGCATCAAATCCGGCAGTCCAATTGGTAGTTCCTACTTCATAACTATCTATCAAACAATTATTAACAGTTGTTCCTATTAAATCTCCCAATTTATTAATAATAGGTTGTATGCCGCCTTCCCAATAGACATCAACTGCTTTTTTACTCATTTTATCAACTTCTAAACCACGGCCTCCTTCTGGTGCAGGATGGTTACTTTTACCTGTTGGCGTGTGTCCTAATCTTAAAATAATCCATTCTCCTTTTGGGACGTTCCATTCAATAAATCCGTCTTTTGTAATTTTTGAAGTTAAATCAATAATGTCATTTTTATTAATAACGGCAGAAGCAGTAATCGTTTTTGTATCTGGTAACAAATGATTTCGAATACGATCTGTTAAATTTTTATAATCTAAACCATCTATTTTTATATCTGTTTGAGGTTTAGGAAATGCCAATACTGCAATATCTTTGTAATAATTTAATTTGGTTTTAGGTTGTGGTAATTGATCTTTAAATAATTTTCCGCCTTGTACCGTAACTTCCGTAAATACGGTTGTTTGCATAGCATATTCTGGTGTAATCCATGGACCACCTGAAGATGACCAACCTGCACTGTTATGAAACGTAAGTTCTAAACCTAATCTTTTAGCTTCTTTTGCAGAAAAATGAAATAAATCTAACCACTCTTCACTTAAATATTTTACAGGTCCATCTGGAAATTCTAATTTAACATTAAACAATTGTGCTTCTTGAATACCAACTTCTTTCATCGCTTCTAAATCTTTTGTAATTCCAGATTTAGATACGTTTCCGCTAATCCAATGCCACCACGTTCTTGCTTTGGCTTCATTTGGTGGGGTTTTAAATCCTTCTTGAAGGAAATCTGTTTTAGTTGAAATATTATTTTGATGTCCAAAATTTTGTCCAAATATTGAACATGTAAATAAAATAATCGCAGATATTACTAATACAATTTGTTTCATATTTAACATTAAGATTCTTTTATTTTTTAAGTTGCATATTAGTAAAATACTTAACAATTTACTTATTTTACATAAGCTCTCGTTCTAATAAATTTTACTACGGTAAACTTATTTATTTATAGCCTATAAGGTATCCTGTAATGTTATGGTATTCCAAAAAAAAAGCCCAAATAAATTAATATTTGGGCTTTTAAAATTATTCTGATTAAAATTAATTAATAATTAATTTTTTAATGTACTCTTTCTTGTTATCATCTACAACCTTTATTAAATAAAGACCAGACTTAAATGCTTGTCCAATATTAACATTAGGTTCTATAGTTGATTTTTTATAAATAACTTTACCTAACATATCTGTAATTGTAATATCTGCTTTTTCCATACCAAATAAAGATATATTAAAATCTTTTGTAGTTGGGTTTGGAAACACGTTTACAGATCTAAGTAAACTTTCGTCTGTTTCTTCAGTTTCTACAGAAATATTTTTATCATTTAAAACAACTCCCTTAGCACTAGTTGAGCTAAGTGTAATAACGTTTATTGAAAATTTAGGTAAAGAAGTAACGTGACCTCTTCCGTTTCTTACGTCTTTTAAAGCATTATCTCCTATATTATAAAGAGGTGTATCTGTCAAATTATTAAATTTAATTGCTTTATGATTAAAGTTTTTAGTATACTTAACACCATTAATTTTTATAACAAAAGCAGCTGGTTTACTTGTTAAATTTACAGCAATAATTTTAATTCTACCTCCTTTTAATGTAGCTCTTGCGCTAACTCCTTTTACACCAGAAGTAATATTAGGAGACGTTAAAATAGAAGTTGTATAAACTTCACTATAAGCAAAAACACTTTTAACAGCCTCATACATAGCGGCAAAAACCGTTTTTCTTGTAGGATCTGGAACAGGTCTACCTTTACTATTTGTTATTGTAGGATAAAAAGAATTTAAGCTACCTGTTGGCGTAAACCATGTTGCTCTATGGTATGTATCCATATTTTCACTCATATAAAGGTAACAATCTGCTGCTCCTAAAGCAGAAACTGCATTTGAACCACCGGCAGATTTTACACCCCATTCTGTTAACCAAATTGGTTTGCTTGTTACTTTTCTTGCATAGTTGTCTATAGATTCTTTTAACGTTTTTCTAGCTATAAGTCCATATTCAATACCATCACTAGAAGCGTTACCATCTGGATCTTCTCCTTGATATGAATGCACCGTTACAGCATCAAAAAAAGATTGATCTCTTGCCAAAGCAGCATTCCAGTTTGGGTTAAATGCATTACCTCGTCTTAGCATAGGTACAGAAACTTGTATATTTCTATTTTTGGCTTTTAATGCTTTAGACATTGCTTTAGCGCGTGCAATATAATTCCAAGTATTTGGAATAATAGTACTTCTTTGACCTGGATAAAAATTCTCATTACCCATTTCAACAAAATCTACAGGTAATCCTCTCCTTTTTAAATCGTCATATCTTGCCTTTGTTTCATTGCTATTATTAACATCTCTTCCATCTGCACTCATATTAAAAGTCCATACAATATCAAATTTAGCAGTTCTTTCTTTATATAAAGACTCTAATACTCCAATACCAACTTTTGAATGAGATGTTTCAAATGTTTTAATACTAGATAATTTATCTACTTCTCTTTGTACTGTTTGATTTCTGGCATTTTGAAGCGTTATCATTTCACTTCCAAAAAGCTTTGTTTCATCAGTTCTCCAATCGTACCAGTTAGAAAATAATCCGTGTGGAAAACGAGCGCCTAAGGTACCCCATTTTCTAAAAAGATCTTTACCATTACTATCTGATAAACGTGTAAGGTTTAACCCTAATTGAGCATTTTTGTATTTTACCTTTGTTCCTGTTTTGATATTTAGTGTTGCACTAACTGTAGCAGGAAGTGGAAAAGGATAACTCTGCGCAGTAATTGCGCTAGAATACGCTAAGAAAAGACCTACCGTAATTGCTGTTTTTTTAATATTAATTTTCATTTTTTAATTTAGTTTGGTTAAAATAATTTAATGTTTAATTAGTTGTAATTAAACGTTTAGTGTGTCTCTTAATTTTCTTTATTACATATGTTTAGTTTTAGGGGTTATTATAAAGTTCATTAAAAAATAAGTTGCGTAACTATTTTAGATTCACTAAATTATTTACAATTAACAACTTAACCATCCTGCTGCAAACTGTTCTGTTCTGTTATACCTAAGAAAGAGGAATAATTATCTAAAAAAAATAATGCATTTTTACTATCATTTTTTGAAATAAAAAAAGACAATCTTACCCCAATAAGAAGAATTAAATAAGTGATAAAAAAAATTAATTAATACTTTTTATTTTAACCTGTTTAATTTTAACTGGTCCTACCAAACCTGCAGGTAATAATTTGTCTCCTTTTTTATAAAATGGATAGGTGGTAAACGTAGATCGCTGCCCTAAAGGTGCTGGTTCATTATTTGTATACCAATCTACCATCTTATTTCTATTGATAAGCGATAACTGTGGATTTTTAATTAACAATGGTGTTTTAAGGTGTGGTTGTAAATTATAACCAGAAACATTAGGGAAGTTTTCGTCACCAATTAAACGGTTTGTCCATTGGTTTGTAACTTCTATCTTTAAGTTATTTTTACCTGCTTTTAAAACAGAAGTAATATCAATTGTGTGGGGTGCTTTCCAAAGAACACCTAAGTCTTTTCCATTTAAAATAACCCGTGCTATTTCGTAAACCTTCCCTAAATCAAGTATAAACTTGTTATTAGAAGTTAGTCTTTTCTTATCGACCTTAAACGTTTTTTGATAAATAGCTGTTCCGGAGTAATACTTTATCCCTTCAAAATTATGAGAAGTCCAATCAATCAATTTTGGAAAAGTAAAACTTTGCACACCTGCTTTTAAATCTGGAAAAGCAACTTCCCAATCACCTTTTATTTCAATTGGCTCTAGAAGATTTTTAACCTCTAATTTTTGTTGTTTACCATCTGCATAAGAAATAGCATACGCACCGTTTTTGCTGGCTTCAATTTCTGCTTTACCCAAAGAATTTAACTTAAAGCTAAGTTCTGGATTATCTATAACACTAGCCGTAGCAATTGAATTTATAGATGCGGATGATTCTCTAAAAACTACAAAACCAGAACCCTGAGAAGGAAGTGTAATAGCTACTTTAGTTTTACCATTGCTATGCTCAAACCCCACTAATTTTGTAATAGATCCATCCATTGGATTCCAAAACTCAGGAATTTTTCCTTCTACGTTAAAGGTACATTCGTAGGTACGTTTTTCTTTCTCTGGATTGAAGAAAAAATAAATATCTTCATTTGCAGATGTACGATGTGCATAATTAATTTGCTCGCCTCCTTTTATCTTTAAATCTACAGGAATATTATATTTTTTATAAATCTCATTCCAATTATAGTTTGTACTTGTGGTTGGTTTACTCCATACTTGTTCTAATAATTTAGAAAACTCAATCTCGTCTTTTTCTGACACTAAATAGCCTCCAATTTTACCGGGTTTATTTCCTATAATAATTACACCTTGATTCGCCAATTCTGCTATTCTTTTTAAGGTAGCAAGACGCATTTCTTTTTGGTTGCCTAAATAAAGTACACGATAACGTGTACCTTCTGGTAAAACAAGTTGTCCGTTTTCTACCGAAATACGGTTTAAAAGAACATCTGTATTTACACCATCATAATTGATATGGTTTGGCAAATCTCTTACTCCTTTGCGTGATGCAGTAGTATTAGGAGAACCATCACCTACAAAAGCTAGTACATCAGACACGGGCACTCCCTGACGCAAAAGATACTGTCCGCGAGTTAAATACTTAAACCAACTTTTACCCGCATTATCCCACCAGGTTTGTGTACGATCTATATGCGAACCAAAACCACTCATACCCATACCAGGTTTTACTTTTGTATTTGCTTGGTGTGCAAAGCGATGAAAAACTATTTCGTTAATACCATCAATCCAACCTTTATCTCCAAATTCTTTAAAAAACCCAGGGTGTCCTTCAAAATTAACATTAGGTCCCGAAGTAAAAGCTTCTGCAGAAATAATATTACGACCATAAATATGACCTGCTGATACGGCTACACCGGTCATTGACTTTCCACTCGCGTGAAATTCGCCCATTGGTATATCAAAACTACGAGCGGCATCTAAAGTATTAAAAGGACCATTTCCGTAAGGTTCTACATAACTTTTTAAGCCATCTGCATGAATAAGTTCTGTAGCATAATCAAAATAATTTTCACACATTAGCTTACTATTAAAATTTCTAATATCCCAAAGTACACGTTCTGTAGTATCTGCATTACCTACATAACGACCTGCGTACAATGGCAAGAAATTTATAATATCGTAACCGTGTTCTGCTTTAAATTGTATTTCATAATCTTTTGTCCAATTTTGTCCACCTACTTCATAGCTATCAATTTCTACATACTGTAAGGCATTTGGTGCTATTTTACTAGTAGCATCAATCACCTTTCTTACATGACCATCGTAAAATATTTTAAAAGATTCACGGCTAAATTTATCTACTTCCCAACCCGTACCTGCAACAGAAGCAGGGTCATTTAAAGCACCTGTTGTAGTATAACCCACACGCATAATTGTCCACTTTCCTTTAGGCAATGTTGTTTTTAACACTCCTTTATCATCAACATATTTAGTTAAATTTAAAATTTCAGATTTCTTAATAACCTTACTAGCATCTACTTCCTCTAACTTTGGTAACCCTCCATTATTGGCTCTATGAATATTGGTACGAGAAATCATATTATCATAACGAGCTGTATTTGTAAGGCTAATTTCTGCAATATCTAAAGGCACATCTGTTACAAAACGAAAATATTGCGCAGTTATACCTTTAAAAGTCTTATCAATTGTATATTCATACTTACCATGTCTAGACATTTTAATAACAAATTCGTCTTTAAAATTGATACCATCGTTAGAACTTTGTAAAAGTTGCGGTACTTTATAACGTTGTCTTTGTGTTTTAAGAAGAAACGATTGTACGGTTAATGGTTTTCCAAAATTCCATTGTATCCAAGCCTTACCATCTTTAGGAACTCTTAACTCTGTACGTTCATCAATTTTACCATTGGTAGCAATATTAATATCAAAATCTTTATTTGAACTCGTGATAATCGTTGGATTTTCTGAATCTATAATTTCTGACTCCAAAGCTGGATAAGCTAAAACGGCAATCTCTTTATAAAATCCTCCAATTTTACTAGGGCTAGGCAAATACACTTCAACGTCACCACCATTTACAATAATTTCACGATGCACCACTTGCTTCATAGAATGCTCTACAGGTACCCAAGGTCCACCGCTAGAAGTCCATCCATCGCAATTATGAATCCCAAAACTCAACCCTAAACGTTCACATTCCGCAGCAGCGTGTGCAGTAATTTCAATATATTCTGGTGAATTAAAATCAACAGGTCCGTTTGGTATTCTATGAGTTACATTAAAAAGAATAATGCCGCCAATACCTGCATCGGCAATAGCTTCTAAATCTTTGGTCATTCCTACTTTACTCATATTTCCGCCCATAACATGCATCCACGTTAATGGTTTTGCAGAATGAGGTGGGTTTTTAAAACCGTTTTCTAAATTGGTTTTAGTTACTTCTTGACCATAAATACTCAAACAGAGTATAAACATCGTCAACTGTGCTATTACTTTACTCATTTTAATAGTAATATTATAATTCATTAATTTAGATGCCTTTTCTAATTAGAACTTAATCGATAAACATTTCATCAATAAAAGGGCCGCTTTTACCTGTTGTTTCTATTCTAATATTATTTGCGCCAGATTTAAAAAACACCTTCGCGTTTACAAATTTCCAATTCTGTACCCAACCTCCTGTTGGTTCAAATTCAAACGTTTTTATATAGGTATCGTTAACAAAGAGTTTCATTGGATAAGTCTTTCCTTCATCATTATGCATATATCTAAATCTTATTGCATATTCTTTACCCGCTCCATCATTTTCGTTGTAAAACGTAACCGATCCTTCTTTGCCATCAAATGCGACAAAGCCAGTACCTTTAAAATGATGTGCCGCATTACTTGCTTTTGCATTTCCTTTTAAAATACCTTCTTCCGCAGAAATATTTACTCCTCTACCAACCCATAGATCTTTAGAATGTTCATCTCCCCAAAATAAGCCTTCGTTTTTACCAAAGGTTTCTTCCATATTTAAAACAACTTTGCCATTTTGTTTTACTACTGCTTTTACTATTGTAGCATCTGCAACTTTAAAAGCACCTTTATAAATAACACCTTTTGTTTCTGGATTTTCGCCATTTACAGTATAAAGAATTTCTAAATCATCTGTATTTGAAGTACCAAAAACTTGAATCTGTTTGGCATCAATGGAAATTTTATTTGAAGTGTATAATGCCTTATCTCCTAAAATTGATGCAGTAATAATTGATGCTTTTTCTGCATTTGGTAACGCTCTTAAAAACAATCTCGTTTTCCCGAAAAACAAGGCTCTAAAATCAGATTTTGTTCTACTTGTAGGGTCAATAGGATTTCCATTTTCCATAGAAATTTTCTTTACATCACCTTGAATATTATAGTAGACTTTATTTTCGCCGTAGGGATATAAATTATCATTTTCGTCTAATCCCTCTGAAGTGATAATATAACTTGTGGTAAAAGAATCTTCGGCAGCTAACTTTTGAATACTTGTCTTTAATTTTGAAGGTTGCTTACTTGTGCTAAAAGACATTCGTTTTACTTCTTTTCCTTCAATATAAGCAACGGCTTCTAACTTACCCGCTTCATAAGGTACCATCCATTCGCATTGCATTTCGTTCCAAACAGTTCCTGGTTTGTCTTTTCCAAGTGATTTTCCATTTAAAAATAATTCAACTTCATCTGCATTAGAATATACCCAAACCGGAATAAGCGTTCCTTTTTCCATTCTGGGATGCGTCCAATGAGGAAGCATATGAATCATAGTTTCTTTGGTCCATTGACTTTGATAGAAATAAAACAAATCTTTTTTAAATCCTGCTACATCTAAAGCACCTCCCATAAATAAATTGAATGGTAAACCTCCATGTACTAAACCTGCTTCACCGTAATAATCGAAACCTGTCCAACGGAAATGACCACTATGCCAAGGATTATCTCGCATTACTTCCCAGTATTTTCTAGCTGATACTCTTACCGTAGCATTATCATAAGACGAATTGAAACTTTGTTTTCTGTTTCGCCAATTTTTAGGGTTAATTCCTTCGTAAAAAAAGATTTCTTTTTCGGTTAAATTTGGCAATTCGTAAGTTCCTGGTAATTCGTTATCACGCCACCATGTTTGTGTTCTGTAATAACCTCTTGTTTGCCAAGTATGTGGCGCTTCGGTAGAAATAAATGGTTTATCAAAGGTTTTACTTTCTATAAATGATTTGGTTTCTGATCCTCCATTTACACCTGTAATATCCATATCTTC